>DATGDE010000312.1:0-5140 GCA_035311125.1 Gemmatimonadales bacterium | reverse complement strand
GAGGCCGCCGCCCGCGCCGTCGCCGTCGGCTTCGGAGCGCTGGGGCTGCTCGGCGCCTGGCGTCACTGGAAGGCGGAGCCGCGCCAGGCAGGCGTCATGACGACGCTCATCGTCACCGTGACGCTCGCGCTGATCCTCTATCTCAACTTCCGCTACGGCTTCTCCGAATTCCCCGGGCGCGACGTCCCGCGCGAGGTGCGCGACCGCGACTACTTCTTCATCGTGTCCTTCTCAGCCTGGGGCGTGTGGGTCGCGATGGGCCTCGCGGCCCTGATGGAACGCGTGACGGCGTCCAGACCCGAGCGCGCGCAGCCGCCGGGCCGGCACTGGGCGTACGCCGCGCCCGTGCTGCTGATCGCCCTCGTCCCGCTGTTCGCCAATCGCCTTTCGGCGCCGCGGCGCGGCGAGACGCTGGCGCGCGACTACGCCGTGGACGTGCTCCAGTCGCTCGACCCCTACGCGGTGATCGTCACGGTCGGCGACAACGACACCTTCCCGCTCTGGTACGCGCAGGAGGTGGAAGGGGTGCGCCGCGACGTCACCGTGCTCGTCACCTCGCTCGGCAACACCAACTGGTACCTGCGGCAGCTGAACCAGCGGCCGCTCGCGACCTTCGACCCGGGCGCCGCCCCCACCTGGTACCGCGACCGCGCGTGGCCCAAGCCGGAGACCCCGTGGCTGAGCTCGGTCTACCGGACGCGGACCGACACGCTCCCCGAATACACGCCGCTGGCGCAAGTGCTCACCGGCGCGCTGGGACCGATCACCGTCTCCCTCGACCCCGCCCGGTTGCCGGTCCCCGGCTATCTCTCCCGCGTCGATCTCGCCCTGCTCGAGATCGTGAAGGAGCAGCTCGGCCGGCGTCCGATCTATTTCTCCGGGACGGTCGGCAACTACGCCGAGCAGCTCGGGCTCGGGCGCTACCTGGTCACCGAGGGCATGGTGCGCCGGCTGCTCCCGGCCCCCGTGACCGCGAGCGCCACCGTGCGGCCCAGCGCGCTGCAGGGTCGCTACGTGGACGTGCCCCGGACCACCCGTCTGGGGTTCGAGGTCTATCATGCGTCCGCCGCCGCCCGGGCGCGTCCCCGCGGCTGGGTCGACCGGGCCTCGCAGAACAGCCTGCTCTCCTACATCGTCACCTACGACACCATCGCCGAGCTGCTCCAGGTCTCCGATCCCGCCCGCTCGGCGCAGGCGCTCGCCATCGCCCGGGCGACCATGGCCAACACGACCTACCAGTTCGACCTGACGCCACCCGGCCCCGCCGCCCCCGCGCGGTGATACTTTCCCTATCTCTCTGACCCGAACCGCATGACCAACGCGACCGACACTACTCCGCAGAAACCGCCGTATCGCTGGGCTGCCGTGGTCTTTCTCGGCACGCTCGCCCTCTACGTCGCGACGCTCGCCCCGACCACGCAGTTCTGGGACACCTCCGAGTACATCGCCGCCGCCAAGGTGCTCGGCATTCCCCACCCGCCCGGGAACCCGCTGTTCACCATGATCGCGCACGTGTGGGGCATGCTGCCGCTCGCGGCCGCTTATGCGCAGCGCATCAACCTGTTCGCCGCCGTGACCAGCGCCATCGCGGCGGCGTGCTGGTTCCTGGTGGGCGAGCGCTGGATGCGTCCCATCGTGCCCGTGCCGCTGGTGCGTCGGCTCGCCGCGCTGGGCGGCGCCCTCGTCGGGGCCACCGCGTTCACCGTGTGGAACCAGTCGGTCGTGAACGAGAAGGTGTACACGCTGAGCCTGCTGTCGATCGCCCTGATCCTGTGGTTCATCGTCCGCTGGGACGACCAGGCGCCGGGCGAGGCGCACGACCACTACCTGCTGCTCATCATGTACCTGCTGGCGCTCACCTCCACGAACCACATGATGGGCGTGCTGGTGGGGCCCGTGGTCCTCGTGCTGCTCTTCCCGCCGCTGATGACGCGCCGGGCGCCGACCGACGACGGCCGCGCCATGGAGTGGTCGCAGTTCTTCGCGTTCTTCGCGGTCTTCGCCATCCTGATGGGGTCCGGGATGGAGAAGGCCACGTTCATGATCCCCGGGGCCGTCCTGTTCGCGCTCGCCCTGGCCTACGCGCTGTACCGGGGAGACTGGCGCTTCACGCTCGCGCTGCTGGGCGTCGCGGTGGTCGGCGTCTCCGTCTACATCTTCCTGCCGATCCGCGCGGCGCACTACCCGCCCATCAACGAAGGCGAGCCGACCACCTGGCAGGCGTTGTGGGCCGTGCTCACACGCCAGCAATACGGCAAGCCGCCCCTCAGCGAGCGCCAGGCCGATATCGCCTCGCAGATCGGACTGTGGGTGCAGTACTTCGGGTGGCAGTGGGCCCACGACCTCAGCATCAAGGTTCAGGCGAGCGTGGCCGTGGTGTTCGGCGGTCTCGGCGTGCTGGGCGCGGTCCGCCACTTCAAGGCCGACCGGCGGCACGCGTCGGCCATGATCTTCCTGATGGTCACGCTCACGCTGGCCCTGATCGTCTACCTGAACTTCAAGTACGGCTACTCCCAGCATCTCCCCCGGCAGCTGGCCCGCGAGGTGCGCGAGCGCGACTACTTCTTCATCTGCTCGTTCGCCCTGTGGGGCATCTGGGTCGGCTTCGGCCTCGCGACCCTGATGGAATGGCTGCAGGACGGCCTGCGCGACCGGGTCGAGGACGAGACCAGGCGCTGGACCTACGCGCTCCCCGTGCTCGCCATCGCCCTGGTCCCCCTGTTCGCCAACCGCCTCACCGCGAGCCGCGCCCACGAGACGCTGGCGCGCGACTTCGCCGTGGACCTGCTCAATTCGGTCGAGCCCTACGGCATCCTGGTCACCGCGGGCGACAACGACACCTTCCCGCTGTGGTACGCGCAGGAGGTCGAAGGCGTGCGACGCGACGTGGTCATCATCAACCTGTCGCTCGCCAATACCGACTGGTACCTGCGGCAGTTGCAGCGGCGCCCCATCGAGGAGTACGACGCCGCGCACGGCCCCGCCATCTACCGCAACCACACCTGGCCCAAGCCCACGGGCAAGGTGCTCTCGTTCACCGATGGGCAGCTGGACAGCCTGGAGCTGTACTACCCGATCGATCAGAAGCGGGTGCTCGCCTTCGGCGGCGTCCAGGTCACCCTCGACCCGGCGCAGATCCACCCGCTCGGCAACGGGCAGGGATACCTCGAGCGGGCGGACGTGGTGGTGCTCGGGGCGATGCGCGATCAGCTGGGCAAGCGCCCGATCTACTTCTCGCGCACCACCGGCACCTACGCCGACGAGTTCAGCCTGACCCCCTTTCTCGAGGGCCAGGGGTTCGCGCGGGCGCTGCGAGCGCAGCCCCTGCAGGCGAGCGACAGCATCGTGGCGCTCCCCGGCTTCGGCTGGGTCAACCTCACGCGCTCCAAGGCGCTCGCCTTCGACGTGTACCATTCGGGCAGCGCCGCCCGCCCGCGTCCTCGCGGGTGGGTGGACCGGCCGTCCGAAGGCATCCTCGTGACCTACGCCCTCATCTACCAGGTCCTGGGGCAGGCGTTGCAGGCCAAGGACCCCGGCAGCGCCACCCGCGCCGCCGCGATCGCCGACTCGATCAGCAAGAACAGCGCTGATTTCCGCACCGCGTTGTCAGAAGGAGCATCCCAATGAGACATGCCTGCCTCGTCGCGTTGCTGGCGCTCGCATCCGCGGCGAGCGTCGCGGCCCAGCGGTCGACCGGCGTCGTCGGAGCGTACACCGCCCTGCATGTGTGGCCGCAGGAGCCGCGCCGCTTCGACCTGCTGCACCAGACGATCCGCGTCCGCTTCGACGTGCCGCACCGGGAGCTGTTCGGGGACGTGACGACCCGCGTCGCGCTCACCGCCCCGTCCGACACCATCCGGCTCGACGCCGAGAACCTCACGATCGATCGCGCGGCCGGGCCCCGCGGACGGGCGTTGCGCTTCACGGCGGACACGAGCCACGTCACGGTGCGCCTGCCGCGGCGCGCGGCGGCGGGTGATACGGTGGAATTCACCCTCACCTACCACGGGTTCCCCGCGCGCGGCATCTACTTCGTGCCGCGGCGCAACGTGATCTGGAGCCAGGGCGAGGCGACCGAAACGCGGGCCTGGATCCCGACCTACGACGCCCCGAACGACAAGACCACCTGGGAGTTCTACGTCACCGTCGACTCCGGCATGTCGGTCCTGTCCAACGGCCGGCTGGTGGACGTGAAGCCCGCCGGCGCGAAGCAGCAGGTGTGGCACTGGTCGCAGGAGCGCCCCGCGTCGACCTATCTGTACTCGGTCGTGGCCGGCCCCTTCACCGTGCTCAAGGACCAGTGGCGCGGCCGCCCCGTCGAGTACTTCACCTACGCCGACACGACCGACGCCGCCTGGCGCACCTTCGGCGAGACGCCGGCCATGATCGAGCTGTACTCGCAGGTGCTCGGGGTCCCGTTCGCCTGGGACAAGTACGACCAGTCCATTATCCCCGACTTCACCTATGGCGGCATGGAGAACGTCTCGGCCACCACGCAGACCGACCTCGCCCTGCATTCCGCCGGCAGCGAGCCCGACGGCAGCGGCCGCGGCCTGAACGCGCACGAGCTGGCGCACCAGTGGTTCGGTGATCTCACCACCACCGCCGACTGGGCCGACATCTGGCTCAACGAAGGCATCACCACCTACATGGAGTCGGTGCAGAACGAGAAGACGCGCGGCTGGGACGCGGCGGCGCTCGAGTGGGGGGATCAGCAGCGCGCCGCCATGGACGCCGACCGCAACGAGGTGCGCTCCCTCGTCTGGGGACGCTACGAGGGGACCGACCCGATCGTGCTGTTCTTCAGCGGCCACGTCTATCCCAAGGGCGCGCAGCTGGCGCATCAGCTGCGGCGCCTGCTGGGCGACTCGGTCTTCTGGGCCGGGATGCACCGCTTCCTGGTGGACAACGCGTACCGCCCGGTGACGACCCCCGACTACGCGGTGGCCATGGAGAAGACGTGCCATTGCGACCTCGACTGGTTCTTCGACCAGTGGGCGTACGGCATCGGCTATCCCCAGGTCACCTTCGCGCGCCACTGGGACGCGGCCAGCAAGACGCTGCACGTCACGGTGGCACAGACGCAACCCGTGGATTCGATCCATCCCCTGTTCCGCTTTCCCGTCACGCTGCGCGTGAT
>DATGDE010000311.1:0-6816 GCA_035311125.1 Gemmatimonadales bacterium | reverse complement strand
TCGAAGATCCCCACCGGCAGGGCATCGGCCGCGCGCGTGAGCGACTCGAGCAGCCGCTGATCGTGGGGTCGTCGACCGAACTTCAATACCGCATCGATGAGGAGCCGGGGCAACATGAGACCGCGCCGGCCGAACTCCCGGTAGGCGGGCGTGAAGAACGTCTCCGGGGCGAACGGGTGCTCGCCCGGTTCGTGCTTCACGAGGGCGCGGGCCAGCTGGCTCGCCGTGATGCCGTTGACCAGGGCCGAGGCGATGAACGCACCGGCGCTCACGCCCACGTACGTATAGAGGGCGTTCAGGTCCAGTCCCTCGATCGTCTCTTCCAGAGCGCGGAGGGCGCCAATCTCGTAGACGGCGCCCTCCGGTCCACCCCCCGCGAGCGCGAGCCCGATGCGCCCGCGCTGCGTGGGACGGACGATCCGCGGCTTCACGGATCCCTCAGGCGGTTGCCGCGTGCGCCGGGTGCTCCGCATGCTTGATGGCCTTGGGCGCCTTGGCCTTGGAGCGGGCGACCACGCGGGTCAGTTCTTCCACGCGCTTGGTCAGTGTCACGATTTCCTTCCGCGTGGGCACGCCGATCTGATGCAGCGCGGCGCTCATCCCGGTGTCGAACGGATTGCCGATCCGGCTGATGGCCCGGCCGGCGTTGTCCCGCACCCGCTCGCCCACCCGCTCCACGCGCGAGAACACCTTCTCCAGGCGCGACTTGTTCAGCTTCTCCACTCCCTGGCCCTTCTTGACCAGCGAGCCGAACAGCTTCCCGCCCTCTTCGCCCGCCAGGGCGAACGCCCCCAGGCCCGCGAGCCAGATCTGCTGCGCGGACCGGCGGATGGTGCGGGGCTCCAGATTCTTCTTCGTCTTCTTCATCGCTCCTCCACCTCAGTCCGGATTCGGGGTTGATCGTGCACGCGGGGCGGACTTCCCCGCGGGCGCCGACTGGGGGACCGGCGGCCTGCGCCGCGCCCCACTTGGGTCAGCGATTCCTCGAGTTGGCGCAAGCCGCTGCGCAGGAGATCCAGCTCTCCCGGCCGATGGCTTGCGCGCCGCTTCGCGTCGGGCGCCGGGGCGAGCAGGCGATCCATTTCGCGTCGCAGAGTGCGGACGCCGGTCGCGAGCAGCCGCTCGCCGCTGCGGATGATCTCGTGCAACGCCTCGGCCGAGAGAAACGACTCGCCGCGGCGCTCGCTCTCCGAGATCACCTGCGCCAGGATCTGGCTCGTCACGTCGGCGTGGGTCGTGTTGTCCACGACGCGAACCACGTCACCGCGGCGAATCAGCTCCGGGATCTCCTCCAGCGAGATGTAGCGGCTCTCGGACGTGTCATAGAGCTTCCGGCTGCCGCCCCGATACCGCGTGATCACCCGCGTCATGGCTGCTCCCTCGCATTCATTTCCGCGCTGCGACAAGACCCCTGCCGCACTGCGACAAAACCTAGATGTTGCGGAATGAATTGGACTTGAATTGGGCATGAGCCCTTCGGGGCTGCTTCACTGGACCGGTGGGTCAGACTAGCTTGCAGCATCGCTCCCGAATCGGAGGCTGTTCATGATTTTGTCATCTGGCATTCGCAAGCTGGCCGCCGTCGCCGGCGTAGCGTCGGCCGGGCTGGCCGCTGCCGCGCTCGTTCCCGCCCCTGCGTCGCCGCTCCCCACCGTCACCGTGTACAAGAGTCCCACGTGCGGCTGTTGCGGCAAGTGGATCGCGCATCTGCGCTCGGCCGGATTCACCGTGGTGGCCCACGACACCGACGACCTGAACGGCGTGCAGAACGCCCTCGGGGTGCCGTTCCGGCTCGGGTCGTGTCACACGGCCAAGGTGGGGAACTACGTGATCGAGGGGCATGTCCCGGCAGACCTGATCCAGAAGCTGCTCGCCGAGAAGTCGCCGGTGGCCGGGCTCGCGGTTCCGGGGATGGTGACCGGTTCGCCCGGCATGGAGGGACCCGGCGCCCAGCCCTACGACGTGGTGGCGTGGGACCGCTCCGGCAAGACCACCGTCTACGCTCACCGCGCGCCGTGATCGACCAGCCCGATTTCCTGGAAGAGGATTTTCCGCTCGGCGATGGCACAG
The DNA here is from genome assembly GCA_035311125.1 of Gemmatimonadales bacterium. Classification (GTDB taxonomy): domain Bacteria; phylum Gemmatimonadota; class Gemmatimonadetes; order Gemmatimonadales; family GWC2-71-9; genus DASTHG01. Next base: position 4,746 of record DATGDE010000311.1, on the reverse strand, counting down.
CCGACGGCGAGGCGGCGGTCGCCTGCCCGCACTGCGGGGAAGTGAACACTCTCGCCCTCGACCCCGGCAGCGGACCGTGGCAGGAGTACGTGGAGGATTGCCAGGTCTGCTGTCGGCCCTGGCGGGTCGTGGTGCGCTACAGCGGCGACGGCGGCGCGGCGGTCAGCGCCGAGCCGCTGTAAGGCGGCTCGGCCGCACCGCGGCCGGCGATTCTACCGGGCGGCGTCGAAGCGCCGTGCGACTTCCGGCCAGTTCACCAGGTTCCACCAGGCCGTGATGTAGTCGGGCCGGCGGTTCTGGTACTTCAGATAGTAGGCGTGCTCCCACACATCGAGTCCCAGCAGCGGGACTTTTCCGTCCATGAGGGGGCTGTCCTGGTTGGCAGTCGAGTAGATCTCCAGCTTCCCGCCGTTCACTGCGAGCCAGGCCCAGCCGCTGCCGAACCGCGTGGTCGCCGCGGCGGTGAACGTCTCCTTGAACTTGGCGAAGCCGCCGAGCGTCTTGCCGATACCATCGGCGAGCTTGCCGCCGGGCTCCCCGCCCGCCTTGGGCGCCATACTGGTCCAGAACAGCGAGTGGTTGTGATGTCCCCCGCCGTTGTTGCGGACCGCGGTCCGGATGTCTTCGGGCACGCTATTGATGCCGCGCAGCAGGTCCTCCAGGCTCTTCTGGTGCAACTCGGGGTGTTTGTCGAGAGCGGCGTTGAGGTTGTTGACGTAAGCCTGGTGGTGCTTGTCGTGGTGGATCTGCATCGTCTGCGTGTCGATGTGGGGCTCGAGGGCCGCGAAATCGTACGGCAGGGGAGGCAGGGTATGAGGCATGGTGCGCTGTACTCCGGGATCTAGAGGAGACGAGGAAAATGGTCACGGCTGTTCGGGAAATCAAACACCGCTGTTGCGGCCGGTAGTTCCCGCGACGACATTTCGGCGCGCATCTCCTTGCGTCCTTGCGTAGGAGCGTCCACCCGTGTCCCAAGCCAGCCCGGGCCAGCTGCGTGTTGGTGATCCCGCTCCCGATTTCACTCTGCCCTCCACCACCGGGACGGACGTCACGCTGTCGGCCTTTCGCGGCCGCAAGAACGTGTTGCTCGCGTTCTTCCCGCTCGCGTTCACGAGCACCTGCACGGCGGAGAACTGCTCCTTCAGCGAGAATTTCGACGCATTCGACGGCACCGACACCGTGGTGCTGCCGATTAGCGTCGATTCCGTCGATACCCTCAAGGAGTACAGGGCGAAGTACGCCATGCGGCAGGACCTGTTGAGCGATTTCAAGCGCGACGTCTGCCGCCGCTATGGGACGCTCCTGGACGACAAGTTCTTCTCGAGTCGCGCCTATTTCCTCGTCGACCGGCAGGGTGTGCTGCGCTGGCAGCACACCGAAGCCAGACTCGGCGACCGGCGCGACGACGCCGAGCTGCTCCGCGTCATCCGCTCGCTGTGAGCGACGCCCTCCGGCTCCTCGCCCGGCCTGACAAATGGTACCTCGGGGCGGGGGACGGACTGATCTGGGCGCCGCCGTTTCCGCGCTGGCTCGAAACTCCGGGATTCTGGGACGAGGCGCACCTCTTTCAGTACGCCATCGCCCCGGGGTTCACTGTGAGCTTCATGCTGGACGGCGAGGCGCTCGCGGCCCGCTGTCGGCGGCGGAACTGGACGCCGGCCGCGCTCACACTGGATTACGCGCTCGGTCCGTTGCGCGCACACGAGACGCGCTGCACGCCGGGCGGTACGCTGGCCACGCACTGGGAGGTGCGCAATCCCACGGCGCGACCGCTCACGCTCGACGTCGTCGCCTGGACGGCGGTGGAGGGCGACGACCTCGGGGCCGGCGACGTCGCACCGCAGGCCGGCGGGCTGTCGTTCGTGCGGTCCGTGACGGACCGACAGCGGCATCGGACGAGGGTGCGCGCCGAGCTCGCCTTGACCCCGGCGGCGCAGTCGTTCGCCGGCTATCGCTCGCAGGGGAACGCCGCGGCCTTGCCGCCACGGTTCGACGTGACGCCGTTTTGGGACCGCCGCGAGCGCACCGGTCGGCTGGGCCGTGAGCTGCATCTGGACGGTCTCGAGCCGCGGGGCGTCGTCTTTCTGGGCGTGCAGCGACGCTTCCGGATCGCGCAGCGGGGCGCCGTTTCCTTCCAGGCCTCTCTCGCGCTGGCGCTCGCCTCCCACGGCCGATCCTCCGGCGCTGCGCGCCGCCGGGTCTTAGCGCCACGCACGAGCGCCCGCGACTGGGGCACCTTCTTCGCGGGCGTGCCGCAGTTCCGCTGTAGCGACCCGTTCCTCGACCGCCACTGGTGGTACCGGTGGTACGGCCTTCGTCTCCTCGGGATCGCCGCTGGAGCGGCGCCGGCCTACCGGCACCGGACCGTGTGCGAAGGGGTCGACTTCTTTCACACGCCGATCAGCTACAGCGCCCAGTGCCACCTGCGGGAGCTGCGGTGGCTGTCCGATCCCGAATGGGGACGCGGCGTGCTGCGCACGTTTCTCGATCACCAGCGCGCCGATGGGGCATTCCCGGGCCGGATCCCGGCCGACCACCTCGAGGGGCCCGACTTCTACCACGCCGACTGGGGCGGCGCCGTGCTGGCGCTCGACGCCGTCCACCCCGACGCGAGCTTTCGCCGCGAAGCCTACGCCGGGCTGACGCGCTATGCCGACTGGCTGCGCCGCACGCGCGACCGGGACGAGAGCGGCATGGTGGACGTGCTGGACCAGCAGGAGACGGGTCAGGAATACACGTCGCGATACGTCGCCGTCGAGCCCGCGGCGGACCGCGACGAATGGGCGAATCGCATCCGGTTGAAGGGCATCGACGCGACGGTGTACGGCTACCGCCTGTTTCGCGCGCTGGCGCATCTCGCCGCGGAGGCGGAGCCGGCGGCCGCCGACGGCTGGCACGCGGCGGCGGATCGTACGCTGCGGGCGGTGCGCGGCGCGATGTGGGATGCAGGGATCGAAATGTTCAGCGACGTGGATCCGCGGCAGGGCCGCCGCACCGGCGTGAAGGCCGCGGTGTGCTTCTATCCCTACGGTACCGATCTCGTGGACCGGACACATCTCGCCGGCCTGCGCCGCCATCTGTTCAATCGCCGGGAGTTCTGGACGGCATTCCCCGTGCCCTCCGCCGCCGTGGACGATCCGAACTTCAATCCCGATGCCGAGTGGAAGGGGAAGCGCCACCTCTGTCCGTGGAACGGCCGCGTCTGGCCGATGACCAATTCGCACCTCGTGGATGCCTTGGCGCACGTGGTGCGGGAGCACCGGCCCGATTGGGCGCCGCATCTCGGTGATCTGCTGCGACGCTTCGTACGCATGATGTCCGACGGCGGCCGTCCTGACCGGCCCAACGCCTTCGAGCACTACCACCCCGTGAGCGGGCGCGCCAGCCGTTACCGCGGGATCGACGACTATCAACACTCGTGGCTCGTCGATTTGATCGTATCGCATCTGATGGGTGTGTTGCCCCACGGCGAAACGGGGCTCACCGTCCATCCGCTGCCGCTCGGCGTGACCGCCGCGCGGCTGGCGCGGCTCCCCGTGGCCGGGCACCAGGTGGACGTGACCATCGCCGGGTCGGGATTCCGGGTGCGCGTCGACGGCCTGCCTGCCGGCACCGGACGGGTGGGCGAACCGCTCACCGTGGCCTTCTGACGTGCGTCGCGTCGCGCTGCTCGGGGTGGGAGCGGGCGCCGATGCGGCCTGGGAGCTTCTGACTTCGCTCCCCGACGTCACGCCGCACCGGCTTTCTCCGGGCGGCTGGTCGGACTCGCTCGAGCAGACCGATGTGCTCTGGGTCCATACCGAAGAGGAGCCGCCGCCCGTCTCGCGGGACGTCGTCGTGCCGTGGGTGGAACGGGGCGGTCGGCTGCTGCTCACGCAGCGCGCTGCTGCCCGGGTGGTTGCCCTGGGGCTCGAATCCGACGGCCCGAACGACACCGCGGTTCGCGTGTGGCGGCATGAGGACGACGAGCTGTGGTTCGCCGACATGCGGTCGTTCGGGGCGTTCCCCCACATCCGCGGGCTGGCCGCCTTCGGTAGCCACCCGCTGTTCGAGGGGCTCGCGCAGGGCGCCTTTGTGTGGGCGCCGAGCGAAGGGGAGCGGTTGGTGCAGACGACCTACGCCCGCGGGCGGCGTCCCGCGCGCGGTCGGGTGGTGGCGTGCGAGCGCTCCTACATCCACGTCAACGCCGACCGGGTCGTGGCCTGGGAATACGACGTGGGTTCAGGGGGCGTGCTCTGCATCGGGGCGTTCGTCGTCCCGGGCGCGCACGACCCGTTGCTGGCGCGCCAGCTCCGCCGCGTGCTCGCGAACGCGCTCGCGGGGCAGGGAATTCCCCACCACAGCCGTGAGGCACCGGCTGCCGCGTGGCCGCAGCCCGGGCGCGCGGCACACGAGGATCAGAACCTCGTGCTCCCCGACCGCGTGCGGCTCGACGGCCCATTGCCGGGACTCGGCTCTCCCCTGCACGTCGCGAGCCGGGCCCTATCCGATGAAGCCGTGACCCTTGCCGGCCGGCGTGTGCTGGTCGTGGGCGGGGAGCAGCGCGGCATCCGGGAGATCTGGGCACACCCCTACCGGCTGCTGCGCGACCTCACCGTGACGGTGGGCGGCGAAGCACCGCTGATCCGCGACGCCCAGATCACTCCGGTCCTGATCCAGCGGCACCTCGTGAGCCGGGCGCGCATCGTCGAAGAAACGGTGACGAGTGCGCTGGAGCATCCGATCGTGCTGATCGAGTACCGACCG
>DATGDE010000310.1:0-2064 GCA_035311125.1 Gemmatimonadales bacterium | reverse complement strand
CGCCGTGGCCGGAGTCCCTCTCGCGGCCCAGCGCGACACCGCTCTGAAGCAGGTCCGCCTGCCGCACACCTACTACTGGCTCGAGATGTACATCCCGCAGGTGACCAGCGGGCCGTCGGCGGCGACGTGGTCGCCCGACGGACGCGAGCTCGTGTACTCGATGCAGGGGAGCCTGTGGCGGCAGCGAGTGGGGGACTCGGTCGCCGTCCAGCTGACCGACGGGCCCGGATACGACTTCCAACCCGACTGGTCGCCCGACGGCCGGTCCATCGTGTTCGCCCGCTGGGTGGGCGAGACGATCGAGCTCGCTCGGCTCGACCTCGACGGCGGCAGCGTGGCGGCGCTCACGAGGAACGGCGCCGTCAACCTCGAGCCGCGCTGGTCGCCCGATGGGGGACGGATCGCGTTCGTGTCGTCGAGCTTCAACGGACGCTGGCACGTATTCGTGGCTCCGGTGACGACGGCAGGTCTGGGAACGGCGCGGCGCCTCACTGAAGACATCGAGAGCGGGCTGCGGCGAACCTACTACAGCCGCTGGGACCACTACATCTCACCCACCTGGTCGCCGGACGGCAAGGAGTTGATCCTCGTCTCGAACCGCGGCCACATCCACGGCACGGGCGGGTTCTGGCGCATGCCGGCGGAGTCCGGCGGCGTCATGCGCGAGCTGCGCTACGAGGAGACCAACTGGAAGGCGCGCCCCGACTGGTCGCCCGACGGGCATCGCGTCGTTTACAGCTCCTACCTCGGCCGTCAGTGGAACCAGCTGTGGCTCATGACCGGCGACGGGGGCGACCCGGTGCAATTGACGTACGGGGAATTCGACGCGACCGCCCCGCGCTGGTCGCGGGACGGAACGGCCATCGCCTACGTCTCGAACGAGGCGGGGAATACCTCCCTCTGGGTGGTGCGGATTCCCGGCGGGGAGCGTCGTCGCATTGCGGCCCGGGTGCGGCGCTACCTGCATCCGGTCGCCCGGCTGCGCCTCGAGCTGGTGGATCGTCTGAGCGGACGGCCGCTCGCGGCGCGGGTGCGAATCAGCGGGTCGGATGGGCGGGGATACGCGCCGGACGACGCCTGGCGCCAGGCCGACCTCGCGTACGACCGTTCAGTGCGCGTCGCTCCCTACGAGTACTTCGACGTGGACGGGTCGGCCGAGGTGACGGTGCCGGCGGGGCAGGTGACCGTGGACGTGACCCGGGGACCGGAGTGGCGGTCCGTCCACCGCACCGTGTCTCTCGCGGCCGGCATCGGTGACACACTCCGCGTGGCGCTCGCCCGCCTGGCGGACCTCCCGGCCGCGGGATGGTGGAGCGGAGACCTCCATGTCCACATGAACTACGGCGGCACGTACCGCAACACGCCGGCCCATCTGCTGTTGCAGGCGCGCGCCGAAGATCTGCACGTGGTGGAGAACCTGATCGTGAACAAGGAGCAACGCATCCCGGACATCGGCTACTTCCGGGTCGGGCGCGATCCGGCGTCCAGCCGGGACTACCAGCTGTATCACGGGCAGGAGTTCCACACGGGATTCTGGGACCACGCCGGCGTCCTCGACCTGCACGACCACTACCTGCTGCCCGAATACGCCGGCTATGCCAACACGCCGCTGGCGAGCATCTATCCGCCCAACGCGGTGGTGGCCGACCTGGCTCACGCGCAGGGTGGGCTCATGGGATACGTCCATCCGTATGATTACCGCCCCGATCCCTTCGACACCGCCGCGTCGCTCAGCTCCGAGCTGCCCGTGGACGTGGCCCTGGGCAAGGTGGATTACCTCGAGGTGATGGGCTTCTCGAATCACCTCTATACGTCGGAGGTCTGGTATCGCCTGCTGAATTGCGGCTTCCGCATTCCGGCGGGGGCCGGCACCGATGCCTTCCCGAACTTCGCCATGCTGCACGGACCGGTGGGGCTCGACCGCGTGTACGCCCACGCGGGTCCGCTGCTGAACCACGAGCGGTTTCTCGCCGCCCTCAAGGCCGGCAGGACCTTCGTCACCAACGGCCCGTTGCTCGGATTCACGGTCAACGGCAGGGAGCCGGGGGATGAGATTTCTGTGGG
>DATGDE010000309.1:0-9358 GCA_035311125.1 Gemmatimonadales bacterium | reverse complement strand
CGAGCCTCTCTTCCCGACCGGCCCGATCAATCCGTCGCCGTGGCGGGCCATCAATCCGCTCGTCTACAATGGACTCCCTGCGGACCTGCGGGCAGCAATCGGAGGGCCGGCGGGCGACCAGACTGACCCGATCCCCATCGCCAATGACGGCAGCGCCACCGTCCTGAATGTGGCGGCGACGCACGATACACGAACCGGCGTCGCCGTGCAGGACTTCGACATCCAGTTTGGACAGGTGATCCCCAAACCCTTCTGCGCGTCCAGCCCGGCGGACTTTCTCTATGTGCAGGGGCCCGTTCACCTACGGCAGATCAATGTCTTCACGCCTTCAGGGTCCTATGTGAGCCAGTTCCACGCTACCGGTCACCTGGAGCTGACACCGGTGAACCCCCTGACCGACCCACCGACTCCGGTCGGTGACAGCTACACGGCCTTGGTGAACCAAATCCAGTCAGGAATTATGACTGATCGGGTCACACGAGCCTCGAGCTTCCTCCTGCAGCTCGAGATTCCGCCTAGCGGACCGTTTCGGGGGAGGCTGGTCGTGCGACTGGACGTCGGCCCAGGCGGTGTAGAGCGGGCTTCCGCGGAAGCGCAGTGCGCGCCCTGAGGGGGGCAGGGCAATGACGAATCCTGTACGATTGAGCCTGGTCGCCGTAGTGACGATGGTCGGACCGCTCGCCGCCCAGCGGCAAGGCCAGACGGCGTTCTGGATCGCCCTGGGTGCTGGCGCCGCGTACCTCCAGCGACCCGCTTCGATCGGGATATACGGGGCATACGACTACCAACGAGGGGCGAACCTCTTCACGCTTCGGAGCGCGAACGCGGTGGACGTGCCCAACGTTCTCTTCGGCGTCTTCGGCCTCTCCGGGACCACCGAGGCGAGCGACATCGGGCTGCTGTACGGGCGGGCGACGCGCCCCGGCCACGGATTTGCCGGACTATCGGCCGGGATCGGCCTTGCTCAGGCGTCACGCGACACGGCCGGGACGAGTCGCAAGACCTACCACCTTACGCTACCACTGGAGGGACAGGTCGCCTGGCGCCCCGCGAGGTTCATCGGATTCGTGCTCCTCGCGTTCGCCAGCCTGAACAGAGGGCAGTCATTCGGGGGGATCACGGTCGGTGTACAGCTCGGACGCCTTTACTGACGGGCGCGAGTCCGCCTGGCCCCCCGCGTCTCGGTCGCGGGCGGCGCGGCAGGCCGGAGCGCCCGCGTCACCCCGTTGACTCCGGCTTGACTTAGCATCGTGAAGTGGGAGAGGCCGGTGCATCCTGCGGCCGTTCCGCTCTGCAGCGCTGGACGGGCGGCACCCGGCAGGACAGTATTTGCGGCGGGTACTCACCTTTGCACGAAACGGCAGATCTCTTCGCCCGTGTGCTGGCCCTCTATGACGAGGGCCAGTGCCTGGACGCATGGGAAGCCGGCAAAGTCCGCGGCAGCATGGCCGACTGGCCACTCGTGGAGCCGCGGATTCTGGCTGCTCGCCTCGCCTACTACCTGGGCGCTCCGCGGCTCAGTTTCTGCCTCGGCGTGGGCGCGTTTCGCGCTCATCGTCAGCATCCGCAGGCGCAGTACTACCAGGTCCTGCGCACGTGGGATCGCCGCGGGGCACTCGCGGCCTGGCGCGAGCGCTGCCGCCTCGGCGCACCGGCGGAGAGCGATGCGCTTGCCCATGCCGACTACCTCGGTCAATGCGCGGGGATCCTGGGCATGCTCCGGGATTTCGACGCCGCGGAATCCCATATCACACGGTCCCGCGCCGCCGCCGAGCGACCCTTCTGGTACGTGGAGCGCGCCGGCCTCTTCGAACTGGAGGATCGATACCCCGAGGCGCTGGCTGCCGCGCGTGAGGGTCTCGCCGCCCACCCTCGCTATCCACCGACGATCCGCGCCACCGCACGAGCACTGGAGTTACTCGATCGCACGGACGAAGCGCTCGAGCTCCTGCGGTCCGCGGCCGCCCACTCGCAGAACAGCGCTATCGTCGCCCAGTTGATCGCAGCGCTACTCAAGCGGCGGCTGCTCGACGAGGCCGAGGCTGCCGTGGCGCGCTACGACATCGTGACACCGCTCAAGGAAGAAGAGGCCACCAATTTCATCGCCAGCACCCGCGCCGAGATCGCCGTTCAGCGTGGCGACTACCGCACGGCGATGGAGCTTGTCGAGCAGGTCAAACACCCGTTCTATGCGAGCGTCGCCCAGAGTCTTCGGTCCTTCCTCGGACAGGCTCCGGGCACGTCGCCGCGACGCGTCGAACTGGACGTGCCGTTCGTGCGGCAGCACCACCTCACGTGTTCGCCGGCGACGCTTTCGGCCATCAGTCAGTTCTGGCAGCGACCCGCCAATCACGTCGAAGTAGCCGAAGAAATCTGTTACGACGGTACACCGTGCTCCAGCGAGCGTCGCTGGGCGAACGAGAACGGCTGGCGCACGGCCGAGTTCCGCGTCGACTGGGCCAGCGCCACCGCGCTGCTCGATCGCGGCGTCGCTTTCACGCTCACGATGCGCGACGCCTCCACTGGGCATCTGCTGGCCGCGATCGGCTACGACCAGGCACGGGACGTGATTCTCGTCCGCGATCCGATGCACCCGGGCACGGGCGAGGTCAAGGCACGCGAGATGTTCGAGCAGCAGCGCGCGATGGGACCGCGGGGCATGGCGATGGTGCCGCTCGACCAGAGCGGGCTGCTCGACGGGCTGAGCCTGCCGGAGTCCCGACTGTACGACCTCTACCACGAACTCGAGCTCGCGCTCGAGCGGCACGACCGCGACGGCGCGCTGGAGCCGTATCACCGCATGATGGCGGTCGACCCGCGACACCGGCTCACCTGGAACGCACGACGCGCCCTCGCGGCATATGACGACAATCCGCACGAGGCGCTCGCGGCGGTCGACGGGCTGCTCGAGCTCTACCCTGATGACACGGGGTTACAGCTGTCCCGGTTAGCCAATCTCCGTCGCCTGGCGAGCCGCGACGATCGGTTGACCTGGCTGGCGCGGATCTGCAACCAGCCCGGAGCGGATCCGCTGCTGTGGATCGAGTACGCCGCAGAGCTGATGAGCGACACGCGTCTGCTGCCACGGGCCCGCCACTTCGTCCGGCGCGCGCTGCGCCGCCTGCCCGGCGACGCCGACTGCATTGCGCAACTCGCGCGCGTGACCTGGGAACTCGGCGCGCGCACCGAGGCGATCGAGCTGTACCGCTTCGCGGCCTGCCTGCACGATGTCGATGAGGACTCGGCACGCGCCTACTTCAACGCATGCCGCTGGCACCACCTCACGGATACCGGGCTCGCGTTCCTGCGCGCCCGCGTCGAACGGCTCGGCCCGCGATCGGGACGACCCGCCGCCACCCTGTTCGGCGCGCTCGAAGCACTCGACCGGATGAACGAAGCCTTCGCCGTGCTCGACGCGGCGGTGGCGCAGCACCCACACGATCCTATGCTGCGCCTCTTCGCCGCGAACCGGAACGCGGCCTGGGGTCGCCCGGAGGAAGCGGCCGCGCATCGGGCGGCGGCGGCGCATGGCAAGCGCACCTTGCTGCTCGCTGAGGAGGCGCGCGCCGCACGACTCGCCGGCGATCGGGCCCGCGCCTTGGCCGCCTGGCGGGAGATCCTCGAGTCGCGCCCGCTCGATTACGATGCGCACCATGCGGCAGCGCAACTCCTGTCGGAAACGTCCGACGCCGACGCTGCCGCACGGCATCTGCGCACCTTCTGCGACCGGTTCCCGCAGAACGGCGTGCTCCATCGGCTCCTGTACGAGGTGACGGCCCATCGGCCGGCCGACGAGCGCGAGCGCGTGCTGCGGGAGCTGCGCGCGATCGATGCCGCGGACGTCTGGACGGTGCGTGAACTGGCGCTCAATCTGTGCGGCCAGGCGCGCTTCGCCGAAGCATTGCAGCTCACCGAGGAGGCGCTGGCGCTGGACCATGATGGCGCGATCAGTCACAATGTCCGGGCCTGGGTGCTCCACCGGGCGGGACGAACAGCGGAAGCGGCGGCGAGCTACCGCGCCGCCATCACGCGCTCAGCGGATGTGCCCGGGGCCATCGAGGGTCTCCTGGACACGGCCGGGGAGACGCGTGCCGAGTCGATCGCCGTGCTCACGTTCGTGGAGTCGCAACTGCTGGCGCAGCCGGTGGTCGGCGACGGCGTGCTGGCGTTCCGGGAGGCCGCACGCGGTATCCTGACGCCCGCCGAGCTGCTGCTCCCACTCGAGCGCCTGCACGCGCAGCGCCCGGACCTGTGGCAGTCATGGTCCGCTCTCTGCATTCACCTCGCCGACATGGGACGGACCGATGAGGCGCTCAGCGTGGCCCTGCGCGCAACCGAGCGATTCTCGCTCGTCCCGCGAGTCTGGCTGGACCTGAGCCGGGTACACCGCGCCCGGCAGGAGCTCGACTTCGAGATCGCGGCGCTGCGGCGCTGCCACGAGCTGAGCCCCGAGTTGACGGTGCCGATTCTCCAGCTCGCGGGAGCGCTCGAGCGCGCCGACCGCCTGGACGAAAGCCAGCACACGCTCGAGGCCGCCATCCATCTCACGCCGCTCGAGCCCGTGCTGCGGGGTCACCTTGCCGCGCTGCTCCACCGACGGGGCGAGAGCGAAGCGGCGATTGCGACCCTGCGCGAAACATTGCGCATCAACCCAGACTACGAGTGGGCGTGGGAGGCGCTGACCGAATGGACGCACGCCAAGAATCAGGCGACGTCGGCCCTCGATCTCGCGCGCGCGACGGCGGAGGAACGACCGGCGGAATCCCACGCCTGGGTGCGCCTCGCCGACCTTCACATCCGCGTCGGCCGCCTCGAGGAAGCCCTGGACGTGCTCGACCGCACTCTGCAGATCAACCCGCTGGACGTCGCGGCTTACGACCTCCAGGCCTCGGCGCTGGCTCAATTGCGACGGTTTGCAGCAGCCGAGGCGGCATGCCATCCGCCGACGTTCGGAGCGCAGATCCCGCTCGTGCTGCTCGGTCGGGCCGCCAAAGTCCAGGCTATGCGAGGCGATCTCTCCGGCGCGATCACACGCATGCAGCAGGTGGTCGACGCGCATCCGGACTATCTGTGGGGCTGGCATCAACTGCTGAATTGGCGCGCGCGGATGGAAAACTGGGACGAGGCGATCCGGGCCGCGGAACGACTTGCCTGGCTCGAGCCTCACAACGCCGAGCCAATCAGGTGGATTGGAGACCTGAAGCAGCGGCAGGGTGATAACCTCGGCGCCGCGGAGGCGTTCCGGCGGGCGATGCGGCTGGAGCCCTCCGACGGCTCCGCCGGCTTCCAGCTCGTCGGGATTCTGCGCGCCGAGCACGACTACGCGGGAGCGCGCCGCACGCTGGACATCCTGCGTCAGTTCGCGGCGCGCGACGACATCCTGGCAGCCGAGGCAGAGCTGGCGGTCGCGGAGGGCGACCTCCCATCGTATCTCGCGCGGCTGCGTGAGCTGTGCGGCAATGCCGATGGAGGTGAGGCCGCTGCCACGAGGGCCGTGGATGCCCCGGTCCGTGCGACCTGGCGACCAGAGATCGAGCGGGCTCTCAAAGCTGTCATGGACGGAGCGGCATGGAACCCGATCACGCCAATGCTCTGGGTGCGCGTGCGTGCCCACCGACAGCGGCTAGGCAGCCTGCAGACCTACCGTTGGCTGGCCGGTCTGGGCGAGCCGGGCAAGCGCGCCATCGTTGAAGTGCTGGACCATATTGCCCAAGCGATCAAGCGGTCGCGCACCAACGGATGGTTGACCAACGCCCGTCTAAAGGTGCAGCTACATCTGATCCGTCACTATTGCCGCGCCTGGGAGGGAGACAACCGCTATTGGGGGTATTTCGGCTACGCACTGACGAACTACGCTCGGCCGCGCTGGGCGGCCCGCTGGCTCTCCGACTGGGCGAGACGGCCCAACGTCGAACCGTGGATGGTCCAGAACCTGGCCAGCGCGCTCCTTTCACTCCACCGAGGAGAGCCGGCCCGGGCTCTACTCCGAACGGTCGCCACAACCATGGGACCCAGAATGGACCTCGGCGTCGTTCTGGCAATGTGGTGCGTGATCGGCGCCTGCATCGACAATGACGTGCCGCTTGCCGGGCGTCTCCTGCACACGACGCCGCGCGATCGCGAGGCCGACAAGCACCGGTCCCTGGTGCAGTTGGCCACAACTCTCCTGGCCGTGTTCGGCGACCGGCCGGAACGCGCGTCACTCACCACCGAGCGAGCCCTGAGTCTCGAGGGCGCTGTGAGGGATTTGGAGCGCTTCCGCGACTCGCGATATCTGGCGAAACTGGCGATGCTCGCGGCCGCGCGACATGCACGCGACCCTTGGAGAACCCTCGTGGCGTGGGGGCGACTCTACGGTCGTCGCATAACCCTCGCGGTGATGTTGGCATTGCTCGTGCTCGACATACTGCTTGTCGCCTGAACCCCTCCGGGGTTACCCCGGGACCGCCCCCGTACTCTTCTTATGAGTGTTCTGCCACGCAGGTCAACCTGGTTGCGCATCCGCACCTGGCGCCCAAGTGAGGACTTCCGTGCTCCAATACCCACTGGAGATGCCCGGCGGCCATCTCATCCTTCGCCACAACGGCCAGGCGATGCTGCTGGACACCGGCTCCCCGGTCTCGATAGGACGCCGCACGAGCTACCGGTTCCTCGATCGGGAAATCCCGGTGCTCCAGCGCTATCAGGGCATGACCCTGGAGCAATGGAGCGAGCACATCGGCGTCGACATCGATGCGTTGCTCGGCTGCGATGTGCTCGGCCGGTACGCCGTTGCCATCCACCCCATGTCCGGCTACGTCGTGTTCGACGAGGACCCTCGTCGGCTCCGCCCCCGGGCCGCTCCGCTCGAGACCGTCGCGGGGATGCCCGTGGTCGAGGTCGGCTTGGCCGGGAGGAAGCTGCGGGTGCTGTTTCATACTGGCGCCACGTTGTCGTGCCTGCGAGACGTCGATACCAGAGCCCACCGTTGTGTCGGCGTGGCCCGGGATTGCTACCCGGGAACGGGGGAGTTCGCGACGGAGCTGCGTTTGGTGCCCCTGATGTTCGGAGACCAGCCGGTCAACCTAGAGTGTGGTCAGCTGCCGTCGGCCATCGAACAGGCGCTGCGCCCGCTGGAGGTGCACGGCATCGTAGGAACGGACTTGTTGCGGACGTTCACCGTGGGGTGGGGACGCGGGTTCAGCGAGTTGAGACTAGTGACGCGCCCCACCTTTGCGGCGCCCGTTCGCCTGGTCCGACTCGCCGTGATCCAATAGTCAGGCCGAGCGAGACGGGAGTGCCGGGGTGAGGATGTCGCACCGGATCGGCGCGGCGGGCGCCGAATGGGTGGTCTCGCCAATCGCGATCAGCTTCGCTCCAGCTTCCGCGTACGCGCGCGCGGTTTCCGCCGTGATGCCGCCCGAGGCCTGGAATGTCACGCCGGGGCCGGCGCGCCGCACCCACTCCGCCAAACGATCCGGGCGTTGGTTATCGGCGAGGATCTCACGTACGCCGGCGGCGAGCGCCTGGTCGAGCTGCGCGTCGTTCTCCACTTCGACGACTACCTGGGTGCCCGGCGCCACTCCCGCCAGCGCCGCGGCGAGATCGTCACGCCCCAGGAGCGCCCAGTGATTGTCCTTCCACAGGACGGCTTCGGCCAGGGAGCCACGATTCGCGACGCCGCCGCCGACCGTCACGGCGTAGCGCTCCAGCGCGCGCAAGCCGGGGGTGGTCTTGCGCGTGTGGGTGATGCGAGAACCGGTCCCCGCCACGGCGTCCACTGCCCGCCGTGTCGTCGTGGCGACTCCTGAGAGCCGTTGCAGGAAGTTGAGCGCGACACGCTCGCCAGCGAGCAGCGTTGCCGCTGCGGCCCAAGTGCGGACCAGCACGGCCCCCGGCGCAGTCCATTCCCCTTCTGCGGCCAGTGGCTCGACGCGCGCGTCGGGGTCGAGCTCTTCGTAGACCCGCGCGACGACCGGCAGGCCCGCGACGACGAAGCGGCCCTCCGCGACGAAATCGGCGCAGGCGAGCCGACGCGCCGCCGAGCCGAGCAACCGGGTCGTCACGTCCTCGCTCGCCCGGTCCTCCTCCAGGGCGCGCCGCACCTCCCGCAGGCCCAGCGGCTCAGCCAATTGCCAGCATCCGATCGATCGCACGCCGCGCCCGCGCGGCGACCTCGGACGGTACCGTGACCTCGTGCTTCAGGTCGCGCAACGAATCACGCACCTTCTCGAGCGTAATCTGCTTCATGAAATGGCACTCGGCCGACTCGACGAGCGCGTGGAACTCCTTGGAGGGGTTCTCGCGCCGCAACCGGTGCAGCACTCCTGTCTCGGTCGCCACCACGAAACGGCGGCTGGGCGAGGTGCGCGCCCGCTGCATCATCTGCTCGGTCGAGACGATGCGGGTCCGCCCTGTGGCGACGTCGCCGTCCGCCGCGGCGTCATACATCGCACGCGTCGTGCAGCCGCACTCCGGATGCACCAGGAACTCGGCGTCGGGGTACTCGCGACGCCGCGCCGCCACCGCATTGGGCCGCAGCGCCGCGTGGACGTGGCACTCGCCCATCCAGACCTCGATATCGCGTCCCGTCACGCGGCGCACGTGGTTGCCGAGGAAGAAGTCCGGCACGAACAGCACCGGCACGTCCGGCGGTAGCGACTCCACGACTGCCACGGCGTTCCCCGAGGTGCAGCAGTAGTCCGACTCTGCCTTCACTGCGGCGCTGCTGTTTACGTAAGCGATGACGAGACCGCCGGGGTGGGCGGCGCGCCAGGTGCGCACGTCCTCCGGCTGGATCGTGTCGGCGAGCGAGCACCCCGCGTCCAGATCCGGAATGAGCACCCGCTTCTCCGGGTTCGCGATCGCCGCTGTCTCGGCCATGAAGTGCACACCACAGATCACCAGCAGCGACTTGTCCAGCTCAGTCGCGCGCCGGGCCATCTTCAGCGAGTCGGCGACCAGGTCCGCTACGTCCTGAACCTCGGGCCGCTGATAGTTGTGCGCCAGGATCACGGCCCGGCGCTCGAGCTTGAGCTCCTGGATCTCCGCGATCAGGTCCGTGGCCGCGGCGGTCACGGGTTCGTCGAGGAGCCTCTGATGCCTTTCGAGGACATTGCCACGCTCCCATTGGTGGAGGATCCGTCGCTGAGGGGCCGTTTGGGCAACGCCTCGGCTCACCGAAGGTGGTGAGCCGCTCCCAGCAAGGGGCGCGACAACTCGAGCGCCAGCTACATACTAACCGGAATGGGCTGGCAGCACAGACCCCTGTCGGCGCCGAGACAGGAAAGCCTGCACCATGAAGCGTGTGGCATTAGGGGCGCACCGGTTTGTGCGCCCCGAGTACCCCGTGACTTGCTCCTTAACTACCCCTACCTAG
>DATGDE010000308.1:0-2995 GCA_035311125.1 Gemmatimonadales bacterium | reverse complement strand
ATACTCACTCGAAGGGAGAACAACCAGATGAAGAGCATGCGAATGTTGCTGGCGCTTGCGATCGCGGCACCGCTCGCCGCGCAGCAGCCCGACAGTGCGAAGCCGGGCATGCACGGGATGATGCCTCGCGGCATGGCAGGGGAGATGGGGCAGCACGGCGCGATGGCGCCGATGATGGAGCAAATGATGGGGATGATGTCGATGATGGGGCCGATGATGCGCGGCATGGCGTTCGATCCCGAGCATCTGCTGGCCCGCAAGGACGCACTCGAGCTCACCCCCCAGCAGGTCACTCGCCTCACGGCGCTGCGCGACGCGATGAAGACGGCTCACGATGCGGCGCACGCCGATATGCAGGCGCACATGAAGGAAATGGCCGCCGTGCTCAAGGCCTCGGCCCCCGATACGGCCCAGCTGAAGACGCACTTCCAGGCGATGCAGGCCGCCATGGGCCGGGCGCACTGGGCGATGCTGGTCGCGGCCGCACAGGCGCGAGCCGCCCTGACGGACGCGCAGCGGGGACGGGTCGACGGCTGGGCCGACATGATGCAGGAGCATATGGGACAGATGATGGGGCAGATGATGACGCCGCAGCACGAGCGCGAGCCGGAGCGCTGACCCAGGGCTGAAGAAACGCTCATGTAGAGTTCATGATGATCAGGTCCGGGGGAGGCGACTCTCCTCCGGACCATGGCGGACCTTCCTGAAGGCGCGCTGAAGACGGGCCGGCGCACGTTCCTGCGGTGGGCGACGGGGGTTGGGGCGGTGGTCTCCGCGGCGCTCGCCGGCTTGCCTGCGGTGCGGGCGTTCTTCTCTCCGGTCTACCGCCGCCCCAAACGGACGACCTGGGTCCGGCTGGGCGAGGCGGACCAGTTCGAACCCGACATCCCCACCAAAGTGGACTTCGTGGCGACGGTGACGGACGCCTGGGTGGAGAACCGGGTGCTGCGCAGCGTCTGGGTCTACACCCACGACGGCGAGAACTTCATCGTCTACAACGGGCGCTGCACGCACCTCGGCTGCGGCTTCGGCTACGACAAGGACGCCAATCGTTTTCGTTGTCCCTGCCACCTCGGCGTGTTCGACCTCGAGACGGGCAAGGTCCTGGGCGGGCCGCCGCCCCGCCCGCTCGACCGCCTGGAGGTGAAGGTCGAAGAAGGCGGATTGTACGCCGCGTACGAGGACTTCCGCGTCGGCATCGCGGGAAAGGTCGCGGTCTGAGCGTGGGACTGGTCCGCTGGCTCGACGAGCGGGTTGACCTGCGGGGCGCCAGGCGGGCGTTGCTCGACCGCGAGGTGCCCGACCGCCTGACGTGGTGGCATACCCTGGGAAGTGCGACCCTGACGGTCTTCGCCGTACAGGTCGTCACCGGCATCGTCCTGGCGACCTACTACTCGCCTTCTCCCGACCACGCCTACGAGAGCATCCAATACATCGGCCGCACGGTGGCGAGCGGTGCGCTGCTGCGTGGGATCCACCACTGGGGTGCGAGCGCGATGGTCGTCCTGATCGTCGCGCACATGATCCGAGTCTTTGCCGTCGGCGCGTACAAGTATCCCCGCGAGATCAACTGGATGCTCGGCGTGGGACTGTTCATTCTGGTGATGGGGTTCAGTTTCACCGGATACCTCCTCCCGTGGGATCAGAAGGCGTACTGGGCCACTGCCGTCGGCACCAACATCGCGGGCGAAACACCGCTGGTCGGCGGGGGGCTCGTGGTGCTGCTGCGGGGAGGGGCGGAACTTGGCGCCTCGACGCTCACACGCTTCTTCGCGTTCCACGTCCTGTGGCTGCCGTTGCTGCTGGGCGGGCTGGTGCTGCTGCACCTGGTGCTCGTGATCCGGCAGGGTATCGCGGCTCGGCCGGGAGCCCTCGAACGGGGAGCTCCGCAGCGGACGAGCGATCCGAACTACCCGGCGTACTACCATCAGGCTTACGCGGCCACGAAGCAGGGCGGCGTGCGCTTCTGGCCCGACATCCTGGGGAAGGACGCCCTCGTGGCGCTCGGCGTCGTCGTGGTGATCGTGCTGCTGGCGGCCGCCTTCGGCGCGCCGCTCGAGGCGCCCGCCGACCCGACCGACACGGCCTATGTGCCGCGTCCCGAGTGGTACTTCCTCCCGCTCTACCAGCTGCTGAAGCTCGTCCCCGGCTCGATGGAGCGGGTGGTCGCGTTCGGCGTCCCGACGGCGCTGCTCCTGGTCCTGCTCGCGCTGCCGCTCATCGACCGGCGCAGCACGCGGAATCTTCTCGGACGTCCTGTCGCCGCGGCGGGCCTGGTCGTGCTGCTGGGCGGTTCCGGCTTCCTGATCGGTGCGGCGGTTCGGAGTGCGCAGCCCGAGATTCCGCCCGAGGTGGGGCGGCCGCTGACCTCCGAGGAGCGCGCCGGGCGGGCGTTGTTCCAGTCGCAACAATGCGTGGGCTGCCACAAGGTTGCTGGCAAGGGCGGTGACGCAGGGCCCGATCTCACCCAGGTCGGGTTGCGGCATTCAGGGGCGTGGCTGCACAGCTTCATCGAGCTACCCAGCCGGTTTCATCCCGACTCGCGCATGCCGGCCTTCGGCCCGCCGGCCCTCACCCACCAGGAGATCGAAGAGCTGTCCCGCTATCTGATCACCTTGCGCGGCAAAGCCGGTCCCGAAGTACAGCCGCAGTTCGTGGACACGTTCCCAGCGCCACAGTCGTCGCCAACCCGGCCCTGACGAGGCGGTCGGCCAACCAAGGAGGTCGAAATGAGCTCGCTGCTGTTGTTGGTACTCGCAACCGGTAGTGTGTCGGCGCGCGCTCCGGACGCGGTGCGCAGCTACATCGCGGCCTATGCCTCGGCCGCCACGGCACGGGCAACCGCCGCCATTCCCGCCTGGGCTAGAAAGTACAACGTCAACTGCTCCCATTGTCACTATCCCGCCCCACCACGCCTGAACGCCACTGGGCTGCGGTTTCGCTGGGCGGGTTACCGGATGCCGGATGAAATGAACGAGGCGGCGGCAGTCGACAA
>DATGDE010000307.1:0-1548 GCA_035311125.1 Gemmatimonadales bacterium | reverse complement strand
AAGTGGAACTACCGGCGTGGGAGGCCGGGCTCGAGACCGCGAAAGCCGCAGTTCTGGTCGACCAGAATCTGGAGATCGATGCGCCGTGCGGTCGTGTCGATCGCGAGCACTTCGAGCTTCCCGTAGTAGAACACGACCCCGCAGAAGTCGGAGACGGGACGCGAGCGCACCACCGCGACGGTCCCGCTGTCGACCGGCACCGGCAGCGAATCGACGAAAGGTGTCGTGGGCGGCGTCGTGATCGACGCGAAGGGGACGTTCTGCACCAGGACGCCCGACGCCTTCCCAAGGCCCACCGCGCCGGTCGGCAGGAGCACCGCCTGGCCGGCCGCGGTGATGTTGAAGGCGAAATCGATGGCGCTCACCTGGTCGGTGCGGACTACGGATCGCCCCTTGATCACGTACGCCGACGGCGACGTGATCGGCGTACCGTCCAGGGCGTACAACGAGACGGTGTCCACTGTGTTGGGGATGTTCGCGTTCCCCAGCCCCGTGTTATTGCCGCAGGCGGCGAGGAGAGCGGCCGCCGCCAGGAGGAATCCCGCATAGACACGACAGTGGCGCATGAAGTGGCGAGAAGATATCCTCGCGCCGCACCGAGGGTCAACCCTTAACCGACTATCACTGCTTGACTTCCCCACCGGCGCGTCCTAGCTTCGCGCCCGTATGCCGACGATCCGGGAGCTCGTGCAGGCGATCGCCCGCCGCAGCGGCGTCGACGCCGTCGTGGTCGTCGGATCCGACGGCCTGCCGATCGATTCGATGAGCGGCGACGGAGTGGACCCCGACAGCGTCGCCGCCCTGCTCCCCGCGGTGATCCGCGGCATGAGCGAGCTCGGCACGGCCGGGGCGCGCGGCGATTTCACCACGGGCGTGCTGGAGTTCGCTGCCGGTCTGGCGGTCGTCTCGGTGCTGCACGCCGACGCGATGCTCGTGGTGCTGGTGCGGCCCGAGACGAACATCGGTACGCTCCTCTTCGATCTTCGCCGCCATCGCACGGCCATCGCCGGGCTGCTCTGAGCCCACCCGGCTCCCGTGGCCTCCCCCGTTCCGCCCCGGACGCGACGCATCCTCGTCGTCGACGACGAGCCGCACATCGGCTTGCTGCTGCGGCTCCAACTGGAATCACGCGGCTACGAGATCCGGCTGGCGCGCTCGCTGTTCGAGGCGCGCGGCGCGGTCAGGGATGACGCCGGCCCGCCGGACGCCATCATGCTGGACATCCACCTGCCCGACGGCTCGGGCGTCGACTTTCTGCGCGAGCTCCGGGAGCGGCCCGCCACAGCGGACATTCCGGTGCTGATTCTGACGGCCGAGGGTGAAGAGCGCGTCCTGGCTGAAGCACGGCGCATGGGGGCGAAGACCGTCACCAAGCCGTTCAGTCCGTCGAAGCTGCGCACCCTGGTGGCCACGCTGCTCGGTGACGCGGCCGCGGAGGATGCCGGGTGAGCACCTGGGCGGTCATTCTCGCCGGGGGCTCGGGAACGCGATTCTGGCCGCTCTCCACTCCCGAGCGTCCCAAACAGCTCCTGCCGCTGGGCGGCGACC
>DATGDE010000306.1:0-3326 GCA_035311125.1 Gemmatimonadales bacterium | reverse complement strand
GTCGATCCGAAGATCGTGTTCGTGCCCGGGATCCTGGTATCGACGTTATTGGCGATCAGGATCACCGGCGCGATGCCGCCGGCCGGCGCGAGCATCCCGCCGTCCGGACTCGGGATCGCCGCGGCGGTCAGGTCGCGGTAGTACACGCCGGTCCTGCCGATGCCTGAGGTCGTGTAGTTGCCCTTGAAGACGATCGTGCTGGTTCTCGTCACCGCAGGGGCGCCCGGGAAGACGTCGAATGGCGTGCCGGGCGCTTCCGGCACCTCGAAGAACGAGAAGCCGGCAATGGCCCCCAGCTTGCTCGCGCCGGTAACCAGCGGCCCGAAGGGATTCGTGTAGATGCCCGTAGTCCCCAGCTGCTCGACGACCTCGCCGTTTGCCGTGACCTTCCATACGGGCGGGTGGTTGCCGCGCGTCGCCACGGTGCTCGAACCGATGTCGATGCGCGGGAAAGAGGGCGGCTCGGTGAACAGCGTGCCGCGATTGTTGGGCTGCGGCACGAGAGTGGCGCGGTCCAGTATCTTGACCACGGGCCCCAGCGTGGCCATGTCGCGCGTGTAGACCCCATGGACCGGCTGGCCCCCGCCGCCGGCCTCGCCTCCGCGGCTGCGTGCACGGATCACCACCACCTGGTTGGCATTGACGGATGGCTGGTTGTAGCTGTTGAACTTCCTGCACGGCGGGACGCTCGGCGCCGCGGGATTGCAGGTCGCCGTCGGCATGTTGTCGCCGTTGTTGACCACAGTCGACCACGTGAACGGGGGCGTCGCCGGCGGTGCGGCGGTCGCCGCGGTGGCGGCGACCGCGACGATGACGGCGGCAAACGGCGCCAGCGCCGAAGGCCGATGATGGGCTCGCATGCTTTCCTCCTTGTCGTTGCGATGCCGCCACGACGCGACAGCTACTGCCTCGGGCGGACGCCAGGGTTCCGAGCTTAGGCACAATGGAGGCCTCCGCATTGATCAAAGTCATTGTCGGCGCGCAGGTCCACCGACGGCTCGTGGCAGATCCGGGCCGGCAAGCGCCCATCGCGCCCGGCAATGACGAGTCGGACCCGGATCGCAGACAATCGGGCGGAGCGCGGCCGACCGCAGCCGTATCGCATTCCGATCCATGGCGCCTTGCGACCGGTCATTCCCTGCGATCGGCGCCGCGGGACTGACCGCGCACCTTGCCCTGTGCAACGAACCGGAAAATAATCGCCGGCAGCGCGAGCTCGTCGACCCGTTCCACAGAAAGGCTGACCGCCATGACCGCAATAGACAGTGCCACCGAATTGCGCTTCGAACCGCCAGGGCCCGGCTCGTGGGGGCGCGACGCCGTCCATTTTCCGCGCCCGGTGACACGCTACTTCCAGGAAACGCACCCCCCCTCCTTCAGGAAGGGCAGCAACGAATTCGCGCGTTTCTACGGGATGCTCATCGACGGGCTGGAGATGCGCTACGTGAACGGCTTCGGCTACAAGCAGGTGCTGCCGGCGCCCGACGCCGAAATCCCCGAACGCTTCAAGCGCGCCGAACAGGTCATCGCGCAGAAGCTCTGGCGGGAGCAGCTTCGCGACTGGGACGAGAATCGCAAGCCCTCCTCGATTGCCGCGCACCGGGAGCTGCAGGCCGTCGATCCGGACGCCCTCTCCGATGCCGAGCTCGTCGCCTACCTGACGCGCTGCCGCGACCACCATTCAGCGATGATCGTCCAGCACATGCGCTTCACCGCCTGTGCCATGCTCCCCACCGGCGACTTTCTCGCCCACGTCGGCGACTGGACCGGCCTGCCGCCGTCCGACCTGCTGGCTCTGTTGCGCGGTTCGGCAGCGGTGTCCGCGGGCGGGTCCGACGAGATGGAGCGCTTGAAGGCAGCATTCGCCGGTGACGCCGCTGCCCGCGAGCTCCTCGCGTGCGATGGCGACCCCGGGCAGGTGCTCGCAAGGCTGCGTTCCCTGGGGGACGAAGCAGGCATGGCGGTCTCGGGCTACCTCGACCTCGTCGGCAATCGCCTGGTCGATGGCTTCGACATCGCCGAGCCCTCGGCGCTCGAATTGCCCGACGCACTCCTCCGGGCGATTCGCATCGCCGTTTCCGGAGAAGCCAAGTCCGCCTCAGACGTCGAGGCCCGCACTGCAGACGTTCGTGCACGGGTCCCCGCTGCGCACCAGGCCGAGTTCGACGAACTCCTCGGCGAGGCCCGCCTCACCTACCGCCTGCGTGACGAGCGCGGCGTCTACAGCGACATCTGGGCCTCGGGCCTGATGCGGCGCGCCGTGCTCGCGGCCGGTCGGCGTGTCGCGCGCCGCGGCCGCGTTGCCTCCGCCCAGCACATGCTGGACGCCAGCTTCGACGAGATGTGCGCGCTGGTCGCCGGCAACGGGGGGCCGTCCGCGGACGAGCTTGCCGAACGTGCCGGAGGCCGGGCGCGCTCCGCCGCCGGGGATGCCCCGCCCGAGCTCGGCCCGCCCGCGCCGCCACCGCCTGACCTCGGGGCCCTGCCTCCGGCGGCCGGCCGCCTGATGCGCGCGACCTTCATCGCCATGGGCCATCTCTTCGGGAGTTCCCAGGTACAGAATCAGGAAAAGATCCTCTACGGGCTCGGCGCGAGCAAGGGTGTCTACGAAGGGCCGGCGCGCCGCGTTTCAGGTCCCTCCCAGTTCGATCGCATCGCCAAGGGGGATGTGCTCGTCACCGAGTCGACGACCGAGGCCTTCAACATCCTCCTGCCGCTGCTCGGCGGGATCGTCACGGACAACGGCGGTCTCCTTTCGCATGCGGCGATCGTCTCGCGCGAGTATGGGATCCCCGGCGTCGTCGGGACCCGCGAGGCGACCGAGCGCATTGCCGACGGCGTCCGCGTCCGCGTCGATGGCGATTCCGGCGAAGTCACGGTGCTCGGGTGAAAAAGGTCGTCCCGTTCTCGAGGGCCCGCGAGACATCGCTCTATGGATCGAAGGCCGTGGGGCTCGGCGACGCTGCGCGCGGGGGCCTTCCGGTCCCACCTGGCGTGGCACTGTCGGGTGACCTGGTCGAGGCCATCGCTTCGGGCGAAGACCGGGCGATCGAAACGGTGGCGACGGCGATCGCGAGCCTGCCACCGCCGTTCGCGGTCCGCTCCTCCGCCGTCGACGAAGACGGCGCGGCGGCGAGCTTTGCCGGCCAGCACCTGACCGTGCTCAACGTCCATTCGGCAGCCGATGTCCCCAACGCGGTCCGTGAAGTCTGGTGGTCCGCGAACTCGGATTCGGCCATCACCTACCGCCAGCGCGTGGGTCTGTTCAACCGGCCGAGCGTTGGCGTCGTCGTCCAGACGCTCCTCAACCCCAGCGTCGCCGGAGT
>DATGDE010000305.1:0-6561 GCA_035311125.1 Gemmatimonadales bacterium | reverse complement strand
GAGGCGGCTGGCGGGGGGGGTAAGACTGCCTTAAGGATGACGGTGGAGGTTGGTGCAGGTCGTGGGGGTGGGCCGTTTCAAACCTGGATCGCATCCCAAGCATCACACTCATGTGGCGACGCTCGCTCTCGCCGTCGGGCGCATCGTGCCGGCGCCGGTAGACGAACTGGTCCGCCGCGCCCAGGCGGGCGAGGAGGCGGCGTTCGAGGCGCTGTACCGCGCCCACGCGGGCCGCGTCTTCGCCCTGTGTCTCCGGCTTTCGGGCGACCGCACCCGCGCAGGCGAGCTGGTCCAGGACGTGTTCGTCCATTGCTGGGAGCGGCTGGCGAGCTTTCGCGGTGAGAGCGCGTTCGGGTCGTGGCTCTACCGGCTCGCCGTGAACCTCGTGTGGATGACGAACCGCAGCGAGCGGCGCCGCGAGGCGCGAGTCCTCCCGGTGGAGGATCCGCAACCGCTCGAGCGCCCGGACGAGGCCCCGCGGGCGGGCCTGAGCGTGGATCTGGAGCGCGCCATCGCGGCGTTGCCCGAAGGCGCGCGGGAGGTCTTCGTGCTGTACGACGTCGAGGGATACCACCACGAGGAGATCGCCCGGATGACGGGGATCGCCGTGGGGACGTCCAAGGCGCAGCTGTTCCGCGCCCGCCGCCTGCTGCGGGAGCGGTTGGAGCGATGAGCGCGCGCGAGCGGGAGGAGAACGTGGACCTGCCCCCCGAGCTGCGGCGGGCGGTGGGGGATCTGCCGCGAGCCATCGAGCCGCCGGAGGATCTGTGGCCGGGGATTCGCGACCGGATCAGGCAGGGGAAGGGGAAAGGCGGCAGCGGGACCGGGGACATCGCGCGCCGGTGGATTCCACTGGCCATGGCGGCGGTGCTCGTGCTGGTGGTGGGAATTCGATTCGCCCTCCAACGGTCCGGCTCATGGGTGGTGGAACGTACGGCGGGCCTACCGCGGCTGGACGACGCGCCGCTCGTCGCACGCGGGACGTTGCGCGTCGGCGAGTGGGTGGAGACCGACGACAGCTCCCAGGCGGTCATCGCCGTGGGCACGATCGGCCACGTCGACGTGCGCCCCGGCTCGCGGATCCGGCTGGTCCGCGCGCGCGACGCCGATCACCGCCTGGCCCTGGCCTACGGTGCGATCCACGCCAAGGTGGACGCGCCGCCGCGCATCTTCTTCGTCGAGACGCCCGCCGGCACCGCCGTCGATCTCGGGTGCGAGTACACCCTCGAGACCGACCGGAACGGGCGCGGGCTGATCCACGTGACAGGCGGATACGTGGAACTCGCGTGGGCCGGGATGCGCTCGGTCGTGCCACTCGGCGCCTACGCGATGACGCGCCCGGGCCGGGGGCCGGGCACTCCGTACCTCGAGGACGCGCCGGCGGCCCTGCGGGAGGCGCTCGTGGCGTTCGATTTCGAGCAGGGTGGGGCGGTGGCGGCGCGCCGGGTCCTGGCGGCGGCGCGCCCCGATGACGCCCTGTCGCTGTGGCATCTATTGACCCGGGTCGACGCAGGCCTGCGGGGGGAGGTATACGACCGCCTGGCCGGGCTCGTCCCACCGCCGCCGGGCGTCACGCGCGCCGGCGCGGTCGCGGCCGACGCGACCACGCTGGAGCGCTACTGGAATTTCATCCGCCGGATCGAGTTCCGGCGCTACGTTCTGCGCGGCATCCGGGACATCGACCCGCGCACCGGGCTGGCGCGCTGAGAGAGGTTATGGGGAGGGCGGTGGAGGGCGGTGGAGGGCGGTGGAGGTTGGTGGAGGATGCACCGAGTCGCCTCCACCATCCTCCACCGTCCTTCACCGTCCTCCACAACCTCCTTTAGTTTCAGAACCCCGGCGTGAGACTCAGCTCCCAGTACCATCCCTTGTCGGGACGCTGGAACGGTTTCACGTAGTCCAGCTCGGCGACCGCGAAGCCGAACAGGTTCATGCGCAGCGCCGCCCCCACGCTGGTCACCCCCTGACGCCGCACGTCGAACAAGGAGTGCTGATCGGCCTTGTTCCAGGCCACGCCGGCGTCGGCGAAGACCGCTCCCTCGATCGGCAGGGCGCCGTAGTAGCCGCTGCCGACGCCCAGCACGCCGAGCAGCGGGAAGCGGGCTTCGACGTTGCCGACCAAGATCCGGCTGCCCAGCAGCCGGTCGAAGGCCGGGCACGCCCCGCCGGTCGACGGGCACTCCGACGCGCTGAACGAGCCGATGTCGTAGCCGCGGACCAGCTGCTGGTACCCGATGTACAGCGGGGTCAGTCGCGCATCCTGGGCGTCCGGCCCGTAGCGGCCGGCGTGCACGACGCGACCCGCGAGGGTCAACTTGCGCACCGGCATCACGTAGCGACGGTAGTCGGCCAGAATGGTCGCCATCTTCAGCGAGCCGATGGTCGGATCAACCTCGAAGCGGTAGCGCGAGCCGAGGATCGGGCTCGTGGCCCCGAAGTAGGAGTTGTCGTGCACCAGGGCCGCCCCCGCCACGCCGAGGTTCAGCGCGCCCGGTGCCGGCAGCGACTGCGTCGAATCGAAGAACTGCACGCTCCCGGTCGGGTCGAAGGCCCGGATCCGCAGCTCCTGATCGAAGGAGATGTTCTCGAATCCGGCGGAGAATTCCACCCGTTGCACCCGGCTCAGGGGATAGGTGAGGAAGCCGGTGGCGGTCCGGTTGGTTTGACGGAACAGCAGCGTTTCCTCTATGTAGGCCGGCTGCCCGTTCACCGTCCCGAACCCGGCCGCGAAGTTGCCGTAGCGGTACGGCACCTGTTGCGCCGCGATGCCCCAATTCAGCCGGCGATGCTGGTTGATGTAGGCAACCACCGCGCCGACGTCCTTCAGGCCCCCGTTCACCTGCAATCCCGTGATCAGGCTGTGGTCGCCCAGCATGTCGCTCCACACCAGGGTCGCGCCGCCGCCCACGAACGTGCCGAAGCTCGACGTGGCGACGGCGAGATAGGGCTGGGCGACATAATCGAGCGATAGCCCGGCGTGATAGTTGGTGATGCGACCGGTTCCGACAGGGGGGAGACCAGTCCGTGTGTCCGCGAGCTTCGCCGCGACGTCGCTCGGCGCCCGGCTGAGCAATGGCAATGCGCCGGCGTCGGCGACCGGGAGCGTCGCGAGCGGCTTCCCGGCCAGCATCGCCGGGTCTTTCATGGCGAAGAGCCGGTATCCCGTCGAGTCGTAGGCCGTGAACACCAGCTCGCCGGTCCGCTGCGCCACCGAAATGACGGGACTCACCGCGGTGATGCCGCTCGCTCCGACGAACAGGTTGGTGACCTGCGTCGTCGTTCCGGAAGCGAGCTGCAGGCGATACACGTTGTCGATGCCCCCGCGGTCCGAGACGAAGTAGAGACTCGCTCCGTCCGGGCTCCACTGCGGGTTGATGTGCTTGGCGCCGGCGAAGGCGGGGAGCGGGCGGATCGCTCGCGTCGTCACGTCGAGTAGTGCCAGCCGGTAGGGGCCGGCCGCGAGGTCGGTCGTGTCGGTCGTGAACCGGTCGGTGACGAATGCGAGCGAGCGTCCGTCCGGCGACCATGCGGGTTGCAGGTCCGCGTAACCGTCGTTGGTGAGCCGCTGCAGGTCGTTGCGCTGCAGGTCGTACACGTAGAGATCGGTCCAGCCGTTCGCCTGGGCGGAGAACGCCACGGCGTGGCCGTCGGGGGCCCAGGTGGTATTGAGAATCTGTCCCAGCGCCGGGAAGGGGACTTCCCGCTCGGCCTTGCCGGTATTCACGTCCAGGATGGAGAGCACCGGGCGCCCGTGTTCCACGACGCCGAAGGCGAAGCGCTGCCCGGTCGCGTCCCAGGCGCCGGCGGAGCTGATGAATCCGACGCTCTCGTAGTGCGGGTCGAGCGCGGTGTGCGTGAGGGTCCGTTCCACGCGGCCGCTCGCCACGTCGGCGAGGTAGAGCTCGATCGAGAACAGACCGCGTTCCGAGAAGTAGGCGATGCGACTGCCGTCGGGGCTCAGCGCCGGCGCCACGTTGAGCTGCGCGCCGCGCTTCTCGCCCGACAGCGGCTTGCCGAAGGCCTCCGGAGCCGCGGTCGCGCTTGCGACGGGCGCGTAGGCGGCCCGCACGGCCGCCTGCCACTGATGCGACAGGGAGTCGAGCTTCTCGCCGGAAATCTGCTCCAGCGCGACGGTGACGTTGCCGCTCTTCCCCGCGCTCTTGAGCAGCGTCGCGACGGCACCGTCCCCGTAGCGGCTCGTGAGGTACGCCCAGAATGCCTGGCCCCAGCGATACGGGAAGTAGCGCGGATCCTCGAGCTGGCGGATGGAGGGGATCTTGTTGTGCCGCACGGCATCCCGCAGCCACATCGCGGTGTTGGGGTCCACCGGGCCGAGCGACAGGTACTCCGCCATACCCTCGATGAACCACAGGGGCAGGCGATCCGCCGCCCCGGTCACACCTCCCCGCCCGGTCCCGGTGATGTCGTACTGGAACGCGTGGACCAGCTCGTGGCCGATGACGTGATCGGTCTCCGCGAGGGGTCCGGCGAGCGGCAGCACGATGCGCCGCTTCAGGCTTTCCGTGACGCCGCCCGTTCCCTCGTCGAGCTCACCGGAGACGACGTTCGTCTGCTCGAAGTCGGGGTGACTTGCGTACAGCACGAGCGGCTGGGCTCCCCGCAGCTGATGGCCCAGCAGGGCGGCGTAGCGCGCATACCAGCGCTCCGCCAACCGGCCGGCCTGCTGGGCAGCCTCACGCTCTTCGGGATAGAAGTACACCTGGAAGTGCTCGGTCCTGAGCACCTGGAACTGGAACGACTCGTACTGGACCTTGTTGCGCCCGAAGTCCTGTCCCGACAGGGCCACCGGGGTCACGAACCCCACGGCGGCAGCCAAAGCGATAACCCGACCGGCGTTCACGGTACCACCTCGCGATGCGGTGCGATTCGACCAGCGGCTCCTGATAACACTCCCTTCTACTACGCAGCATGTGAGGAGTTCGAATGTTCCATCACCGTGCGGCGCCGGGATCCCGCCGGGGAGCGCACCACCGGGCTCCGCGGGCGGCGTTTCGCCCCGATTCCCGGGGCGCCCGCTCCACCCGGCGGGAATCGTCCGGCTCATGTGAACAGGGAGCGAACCAGGGGTCGTCAAGGACGGCGGCGGCGGATACCATATGCGCGTGCCCGCCGTCGCCACCACCTACGCCCGCCGACTCGGTCTCTTCTCCGCCACCATGGCGGTGATCGGCGGCATCATCGGATCAGGCATCTTCGCGACGCCCAACGTGGTCGCCCAGCGCGTGGGTTTGGGCGGCCTGGCGCTGGCGGCCTGGGTGCTGGGCGGTCTGGTCGCACTGGCGGGCGCGTTCTGCTACGCGGAGCTGGCGGAGCGGATGCCCCGGGCCGGCGGGCAGTACGTGTACCTGCGGGACGCGCTCGGGCCGCTGCCGGCATTCCTGTACGGGTGGGCGCTGCTGCTCGTGATGGCGACCGGGGCGGCGGCATTCGTCGCCGTGACCTTCGCCAACTACACCATCAGCCTGCTGGGACTCGCGGCGGCGGCGAAACTGCCGCTCGCCATCGGGGCGATCGTGGCGGTCTGCTGGATCAATTATGTGGGCGTAGCGCCGGGAGCGATCACGCAGAACATCTTCACGGTCCTGAAGCTCGGCGCGCTGGCGGCGTTGATCGTCGCGGGATTGCTGCTTCCGGTTCATCCCACGGGCGCCGACACGGCGGTGCGCCACGCGCCGCTCGTGGTCCCCAGCGGTGTGCTGCCCGTGGGGGTTGCGCTGGGGGCGGCGCTCGTGCCGGTGCTGTTCACCTACGGGGGCTGGCAGCAGACCAATTTCGTGGCCGAGGAGATCGTGGACGCCGAGCGCACCCTGCCGCGGGCGCTGGTGCTGGGGGTGCTGGCGGTGATCGCGGTTTACCTGCTGGCGAACGTCGCCTACCTCGTCGTGCTCGGGCCCGAGCGGCTGGCGGCGAGCGTGGCCCCGGCGGCCGAGACCATGGAGCGCGTGATCGGTCCCGCCGGACGAGTCGTGATCAGCGCGGGCATCGCCGTATCGAGCTTCGGGTTCCTCGATCTCGTCGTGCTGGTGACGCCGCGGGTGTTCCAGGCCATGGCGGCGGATGGGGTGTTCTTCCCGGGCATCGCGCGGCTGCATCCGCGCTATCGCACGCCGGGAGCGGCGATCCTCGTGATGGGGGCGTGGTCGGCGGCGTTGACGTTCACCGGGACGTACGGGAAGCTGCTCGACTACGTGGTATTCGGAGACTGGATCTTCTTCGGGTCGACGGTGGCCACGCTGTTCATCTATCGGGCCCGCGAACGGCGACGTACGGGAGGAGCGGCGGCGACCCGGGTGCGCGTGCCGGGATATCCCTGGACGCCGGCGTTCTTCGTCCTCGCCGCGGGGTTCGTCGTGGCCAGCTCGGTGGGGGCGAATCCAAGGAACGCGGCGATCGGCACAGGACTGATCCTGCTGGGAGTGCCGGCGTTCTGGTTCTGGCGGCGGGACAACATCCGGACAGGAACCGGATGAGCGGTCATGGCGGGCAGCCCCGCGTCCTGGTTAGCCTGCGCCCACCATTTCCGGCGAGACCGTCAAGATG
>DATGDE010000304.1:0-9967 GCA_035311125.1 Gemmatimonadales bacterium | reverse complement strand
CGCCGCGGTCGTGCACGACCAGAACGGCACGCCGGTCGCCGGGGTGATCGTCACCTGGTCGGCCACCGGCGGCGGCGTCCTCAGCCGGACGCAGGACACGACCGACGCCGCCGGTCTCACCACCGTGACGCTCACGCTCTCCCCCTCTGCCGGCCGTCAGACCGCGCAGGCCTCGGTCACGGGCCTCATCGGGTCGCCGCTCAGCTTCATGGACGACGCCGTCGCCGGAAACCCGGTTCGCATTGCGGTGCATGCGGGTGACTTCCAGGTCGGCGCGGTGACCACGAGCCTGCGCCTGCCCCACAGCGTCCTCGTGAGCGATGCGTACGGCAATCCGACGCCCTCGGTGATCGTGCAATGGGCCGTGGGCGACGGCGGTGGTCTGGTGAACGAGGCCGGTGTCGCGAGCACCGTCACCAACTCGCTCGGACTCGCCTCGGTGAGCCGCACACTGGGACCGGCGGCCGGAGCATACAGCGACACCGCGACCGCGGTGGGACTGCCTGGGTCGCCGGTGATCTTCTCCGACACGGCGGGGGCGCTGTTCACGATCCAGGTGGGCAACGATTTCTTCCGCCCCCAGATCGACACCGTGCCCACCGGCAGCTTCCTCCGATTCGTCTGGGTGTCCGGCGGCAATCTCCACAACATCACCTGGGACCCCGGCGACCCGACGCCTCCGCTCCCGGATTCTCCCAACGAGAGCGCCCTCAACGCATCCTTCCTGGTGCGCGTCACCGGAATCGGCAGCTACGGCTACCACTGCGCGTACCACGGCGGCGTCGGTACCGGGGTGTTCGGGGTGATCGTAACGGAGTAGTTTGGCTCCGACTCCATCCCAGGTTCGCCCGTGCTGCGTGCCCTCTGCGCCTTCGCGCTCCTCGCTCCGCTACCGCTTCAGGCGCAACAGCAGGCGCCGATCCGGGGATTCCCCAACGACCAGCTCGAGCTCCAGGCCCGGCGCGAAGCCCAGGCCCGGGCCGTGCCCAATCGCGACACGCTGCGCACGCTCGTGCGGTCGCTCGCCGCGGTGCCGCACGAGGCCGGCACGGACCGCTCCCGGCATGTGGCGGAGCTGCTGCTGGCGCGGTTCCGCGCGATGGGGTTGAACGCGCGCATCGAGCAATTCGAGGCGCTCATGCCGCGTCCGGTGACCCGGACGCTGGAGCTGCTGGGTCCCGAGCCGTTCACCGCCAGCTTGCGCGAGCCGGCGCTGACCCAGGATCCCACGACCGGACAGGCCGATCAGCTTCCCACGTTCAACGCATACTCCCCCGACGGCGACGTCACGGCGGAGCTCGTGTACGTGAATTACGGCCGGCCCGAGGATTACCGGGTGCTCGACAGCCTGGGCATCAGCGTGAAGGGAAAGATCGTGATCGCCCGCTACGGGCAGTCGTGGCGCGGCATCAAGCCGAAGGTGGCGGCCGAACACGGGGCGGTCGGTTGTCTCATCTATTCGGACCCCCGGGACGACGGCTATTACGTGGACGACGTCTACCCCTCGGGACCCATGCGCCCGGCGAGCGGCGTGCAGCGCGGCAGCGTGATGGACATGCCGACCTACCCCGGCGATCCGTTGAGCCCCGGCTGGGCGTCGATCGCGGGCGGCCGTCGGCTCCCGCTCGCCGAAGCAGCGACCCTCGAGAAGATCCCCGTGCTCCCCATCGGGTACGGCGACGCGCTCCCGCTGCTGCGCACCCTGGCGGGCCCCGTGGCCCCGGAATCGTGGCGCGGCGCGCTACCCATCACCTATCACATCGGCCCCGGTACGGCGCAGGCGCATCTGGCGCTCAGCTTCGAGTGGCGCAACCGGCCGCTGTACGACGTGATCGCCACCATCCCGGGCGCCGTGTGGCCCGACCAGTGGGTGATCTACGGCAACCATCACGACGCCTGGGTGAACGGGGCCGAAGACCCGATCTCGGGTCAGGCGGCCCTGGGGGAGACGGCACGTGCGGTGGCGTCGCTCCTGAAGACCGGCTGGCGGCCGGCCCGCACGATCGTGTTCGCCGCGTGGGATGGAGAGGAGTGGGGCCTGCTCGGGTCCACCGAGTGGGCGGAGGCGCACGCCGATGAGCTGCGTACCAAGGCCGTCGCCTACTACAACTCGGACACCAACGACGCAGGCTGGATCGAGACGGCGGGGTCCCACGCCCTGGAGCAGTTCATCTCCGAGGTGGCGCGTGACGTCACCGACCCGCTCACCGGCAAGAGCGCGCTCCAGGCCCGGCTCGACCACCAGCGCGCCCAACGCGCGCAGCGGGACACGAGCCGCGACACCACGTTCACGCTCGGCGCGCTCGGCTCGGGATCGGACTACACCGCGTTCGTCGACCATCTCGGGGTTCCGTCCGTGGACGTCCGGTACGGCGGCGCCGCCCACAGAGGGATCTACCACTCGATCTACGACAGCTACACGTTCTACGAGCGGTTCCTCGACACCGGCTACGTGTACGGCGCGACCGAAGCGCGCACCATGGCCACGGCGATCCTCCGCATGGCGGACGCGCCGCTGCTGCCCTTCGAGTTCGGCGCGCCCGCGCGCACCTACCGCCGGTACGCCGACGACATCGCCCGCCTGGCGGCGCGCAACGACACTACCAGGGGACTCGACCTGTCGGCCGTCCGGACCGCCCTCGACCGTCTCGACACGGCCGCCGTCGCCTACGAGCGCGCGCGTGCGGCGTTCGACACCGCCCGGGGGAGGGACACCGCCCGGCGCCGGACCGCGCTGGGGGCGGTGAACCGGCTGCTGGCTGCGAGCGAGCAGGCGCTGACCGACTCAACCGGGTTGCCGCGGCGACCCTGGTTCCGCCATCTGGTGTACGCGCCGGGCTTCTATACCGGGTACGGGGTGAAGACCATGCCCGGCATCCGTGAGGCGGTGGAGCAGCGGAACCCCGCCGAGGCGCAGGCCGAAGCGGCTCGCGTGGCCGCGGCGCTCTCCCGCTATGCCGACCTGGTGCACCGCGCAGCGGACGCCCTGTCCGTGGCACTGCGGTGAGCGCGGCGCGTATTGACACCCCCCGCGCGGCCGGGTACCGTGGGGCGACCCCAACCTCAGGCTCCGGCCGCCGTCCATGAGCGCCCCACTGCCGCCTCGCCCATCCATGCCGCGGTCGTCGTTCGCGATCGCGATGAAGGATTACACCATCATCCGGCCGGGCATCGCCGTCACGATCACCGCGGCGACGCTGGTGGCGGCGCTGATCATCGGGGTGATGCTGATCAAGTCCCTCGCGAGCGCCTCTGCGACCGTGAACCGGGGCGCGACGGCCAGCGAGGCGCTGCACCGCCTGAATGCGAAGTACGAAGTATGGCGGACCATGGCGACCGGCGGCGACACGACCTATCGAGCCCAGGCGGACAGCATCCGCAGCTCGCTGCAGGCGGATCTGTCGAGCTTCGACAAATCGCTGGCCAGTGAGCAGGAGCGGGGCTTCGTGCAGCAGATAATGGAAGGCCTGAACAACACCGACGCCCCGGCCACGAAGAGCGCCCGTGAGGCGATGATCGTGCTGCTCGCCCATCAGGACGCCGCACTGTTCGACGCCGCCCGGACGTCGCAGCGCGGTGTCGTGTTCGCGGCCGTGCTGCTCGCCCTGACCATTCTCGCGGCCGGCATGCTGATCGTCCCCATGGCGTGGTTGTACGTCCGCTACAAACGCGGGTCGACGATCGAAGTAAAGATGTAGGCGACCGAACCGGCCTAGCGGAACAGCTGCAGCGCCGTCTGCAGGGTCCGGTAGACGCCCCAGGCGAGGGGAATCCCCACCAGGGTCCAGGCGATCGCGACCGCGAACCAGCTGCGGGGCGCGGGACGGGTGTCGCCGGGGTTCATCACGTCGCACGCTCCGGCTGCATCGTGGGCTGCTCCCGCGCGAGCTCCTCGGTCGACATGAAGTACCGCGCCGCCACGGGCCGAACCAGCAGGTTGGCGATGAACCCGATCACCAGGAGCGCCGCGAGGATGTACATCGTCGTCGTGTAGGCCTGCGCGGCCGGCACCCCCCGATCGATCTGGTACTCCCTGATGTAATTCACGAGAATCGGACCGAGAATGCCCGCCGCGGACCACGCTGTGAGCAGACCCCCGTGGATCGCCCCGACGTGCACGGTTCCGAACAAGTCGGCGAGATAGGCCGGGATGGTGGAGAAGCCCCCGCCGTACATCGTCAGGATCACGCAGAAGATGGCGACGAACAACGGGATGCTCCCGGTGCGCCCGGCGGTCGGCGCCAGGGCGTACAGCACGAGACCGAGGGCGAAGAAGATGGCGTAGGTCGTCTTGCGCCCGACGTAGTCGGACAGCGACGCCCAGAAGATGCGGCCGCCGATGTTGAACAAGCTGAGCAGCGCCGCGAAACCTGCCCCGATCGTGCCCACCTGGGTTTTCTGGGCCTCGGTGAGGTCCTTCAGAGCGCCGGCGGCGCCGATCAGCCTGCCGCCGAATACCTCCTGCAACATTGGGCTCGCCATGCCGATGACCCCAATCCCG
Organism: Gemmatimonadales bacterium; assembly: GCA_035311125.1. Lineage (GTDB taxonomy): Bacteria > Gemmatimonadota > Gemmatimonadetes > Gemmatimonadales > GWC2-71-9 > DASTHG01. The sequence continues at coordinate 5,466 of DATGDE010000304.1, read as the reverse complement.
GCGCTCACATTCATCCACAGCACGGTCCACAGCAACCAGAACTGCGGCGTGCGCCAGGCCCGGCTCACGTGCATCTGTCGCTGGGTGATCATTCCGGTCGCTTGCGACGCGGGCGGCGTCCACCCGGCCGGCTGCCAGCCGGGCGGCGGCAGGCGGTATCCGAAAGCGCCGACCAACATCGTGCCGAAGTAGATCGCACCCAGCGTAGCGAACGTCTCCCAGACGCCGACCGACGCCGGGGTCCGGAAGTGGTTCATGAGCACGTTGGCAAGGGGCGACCCGATCATGGCGCCGCCACCGAAGCCCATGATGGCCATCCCGGTCGCCATGCCGCGGCGGTCGGGAAACCACTTGATCAGCGTGGAGACGGGTGAGATGTAGCCCAGGCCCAGCCCGCATCCTCCGATCACGCCCGACCCGATCCACAGCATCCAGATCTGATGAAGGTGGACGCCGAGCGCCGAGATGAGGAATCCGCCTCCCCAGCACACCGCTGCGACGACGCCGGCCTTGCGCGGGCCTTCCCGCTCGACCCAGCGACCGCACACCGCTGCCGAGGAGCCGAGGAAGACGAAGAACAGCGTGAACATCCAGCCCAGCGTGCTGATCTTCCAGTCGCAGGACGTGGCCACGAGGCGACCCAAGAACCCCATGCCTGCGGGACAGGGAATCGATTGCGTGATGCCGATCGCCTTGCTGAGCGGCAACCAGAACACGCTGAACCCGTACGCCATGCCGATGGACAGATGTATGGCGAGTGCCGCCGGCGGGACGAGCCACCGGTTGAATCCAGGCGGGACGATGATGCGCTCTTTGGACAACAGACCGGACATGCTGGGCCCTCCCGATGGCGCGCTAACGATGGCGCTCCCGCCGGGGAGACGCTAGAGTTTCGCGAAGCATGAGCTCGCTGACCGCTGCCGCGACCGAGTCACGCGCGCCCGCGTCCGTCACGGCGTTCCCCCCGCATATCGTCGCCGTCGTGCTCGCCGCCACGAGCGTGATCGTCGGCGTCATCTGGGACATCTCCTGGCATCGCTCCATCGGCCGGGACACGTTCTGGACGCCGGCCCACCTGGCGATCTACCTGGGTGGCATCGTGGCGGGGGTCTCGTGCGGCGCGCTGGTGTTGCGCACCACCTTCGCCGGCACCCCGGAGGAGCGCGGGCGCACGGTGCGCTTCTGGGGGTTCCGGGGACCGCTCGGCGCGTGGGTCTGCATCTGGGGCGCGATCGCCATGATCACGTCCGCCCCGTTCGACAACTGGTGGCACAACGCCTACGGGCTCGACGTGAAGGTGCTGTCCCCGCCGCATGTCCTGCTGGCCCTCGGCTTCACGGGGATCCAGGTCGGTGGGCTGCTGTTGCTCGCGGCTCGGCAGAATGCGGACGAAGGCGCGGCCGATGCGCACGCCGCTGCTCATCGCCGGTTATTCACGTACGCGGCGGGCCTGCTCGTCGCGAACGCCTCGATCATGGGGATCGAGTACATCGGGTTCCCCAACGACGCACACCATGCGCTCTACTACAAGATCTGCGCGGCCGCCTTCCCCCTGCTCCTCGCCGCGACGGCGCGCGCTTCCCGCGCGCGCTGGCCCGCGACCGGAGCCGCGGCGACGTACATGGCCGTCACCCTTCTGATGCTCTGGATCCTGCCGTTGTTTCCGGCCACCCCGCGGCTCGCCCCCATCTACAACCCGCTGGATCATTTCGTGCCGCCGCCCGTCCCCATCCTGCTCGTCGTCCCCGCGCTGGTGATCGACCTCGTAGTGCGGCGCGGGCCCGAGAGCGATTGGGGACGCGCCGCCCTGGCCGGCATCGGGTTCGTGCTGGTCCTGCTCGCCGTCCAGTGGACCGTGGCGCGTTTCCTGATCAGCCCGCGCGCCGAGAATTTCCTGTTCGGGGCCCAGCGCTGGAACTACAACAGTCAGCTCGGGCCGTGGCGCTATGAATTCTGGAGGGTGGCGGCCGACCCGCTGACGGCCGGCGGTGTCGTGACCGCCACGGCGATCGCGGTCGCGTCCACCCGCGTCGGCCTGTGGTGGGGGGCGTGGATGGCGCGCGTACGGCGGTGAGCCGTCGGCTCGCCGGCTCCGGTCTCGCCGCGGCAATCGCGCTGGTGACCGCGGCACACGTCGGCAGCCCCGACACGTTCTTCGAGGGCAGGGCCGGCCCGTACGGCATTCGGGTGATCGTGCGGCCGCCGGGCGTGGTTCCGGGGCTGGCCGACATCACGGTGCGGATCCTCTCGGGTGAGGGCGTGCGATCGGTGCTGGTGCTGCCGCTGCGCGGCGGTCGCCCGACCGCCGAGGAGCCACCGCCCGACAGCGCCCGAGCCGTTCCCGGCGATCCCCGCCTGTTCAGCGCGCAGCTCTGGCTCATGGAGGGCGGCGCCTACAGCATCCAGGTGAGCGTCGACGGAACGGCGGGCGCCGGGCGCGCCATCGTCCCGGTGAACTCCATCGCGACCCGCCGTCTCCGGTTCGCCACACCGCTCGCGATCGGCCTGCTGGGGCTGGGCGCGTTCCTCCTGGTGGGAGCGCTCACGATCGTGGGGGCCGCGGTGCGTGAGAGCGTGCTGCCGCCGGGCGAGGAGCCCGACGCCGCCCGGCGCCGGCGCTCGTGGTGGATCCGGCTCCTCACGGTTCCGCTGCTCGCCCTGGCGGTGCTCGGCGGCAAGCGGTGGTGGGACGGCGTCGACGTCGCCTACCGCAACGGCCTGTTTCGACCCATGCGGGTGACCACGACCATCGAGACCGCGGGCGGCACGCGCACGCTGCGGCTCGTCATCACCGATTCCCTGTGGCTCGGACGCCGCTCCTCGCCGCTCATTCCGGACCATGGCAAGCTGATGCACCTGTTCCTGGTACGGGAGGACCAGAACGCGTTCGCGCACCTGCATCCGGTGATGCAGGACTCGAGCACGTTCCTGGCGGCGTTGCCGCCGCTCGCGCCGGGAGTCTACCGCCTCTACGGCGACGTCGTGCACGAGAGCGGCTTCACGCAGACGCTGGTGGATACGGTGCGGCTCGCCGCTGGTGGCGGAACGTGGCGGCCTAGCGATGCCGATGACGCGTGGTGGCAGAGCGCTCCGCCGTCAGCGATCAGCCTTCAGCGGACCGCGGCACTTGAAGATGGTTCCACCATGACATGGATGAGAGACTCGGCGCCGCTCGTGGCAGGACGGGAGCTCGAGCTGCGGTTCACGGTGAAGGGCCCCGATGGCCGACCCGCCTCGCTCCAGCCCTACATGGGGATGGCCAGCCATGCGGTCATCGCCCGGGACGACGGCGCGGTATTCGTGCACCTCCACCCGGCCGGCACCATCGCGATGGCCTCGCAGCTGGTGTTCGCCTTGCGGCAGCCAGGCGACACGGTACGGGGACGGCTGGGGCAGCGGATCGCCGAGGAAGAGCGGCGCACGGAGCATGGAGCGGATTTCTGCGGGACGCCGGTGGATACGATGCACCAGGGCGGACTGCCTGCCGCTTGCTCCGTCGTTTCATTCCCGTACGCTTTCCCGCAACCGGGCGCCTATCGCCTCTGGGTGCAGGTGAAGCGAGACGGGCGCGTCCTGACTGGTGCGTTCGACGCTCAGGTGGCAGCCGCGGCTCCCCGGTAGTCTCGGCCTGCTCCCCAAACGCCCAAAAATACCAAACCCGGCGCCAACAACTCGCCGGGCTGGTCGGTCGGGTGAGGTGGCCGTCACACCTCGGTCCGCGACCTGTAGAGAGAACCGTTTTTGCGTCCGGGCTTTCTTACCGCGTCGTGCAGCGTTGGTTCCACGCGCTCGAGGCGTGCCGCCCGTGACGTGGACGTAATGTGGCGTGGATGCGGCGCTGCAGGGTGGAGATCGGGTGTGCCCCCTGTCAGGATTCGGTCAACCCACCCGGCGGGCCCACACATTAGAAGTTAGCATTCTTCGCCATGCGGCTGCCGCGTCCTCCCCGTCTTCCCCGCTCGGTGTCGATCACCGTGCTGCTGGTACTCGCGCTGGCGCTCGCGGTGGTACTCGCGCTGCAGGCGGTGGGCGCCTCACAGCATCAGAAGGCGCAGGCCGAGCGCGTGATGCGCGACTATACGTCGTTCGCCGCCGCACAGTTCGCTTCGCGATCCGCGGGTTATCTCTGGTACTACGCGTTCACGCCGACGATCAAGATGATCGACCACGCGCGTGGGCCCAATGGGCGGCTTCCCGATCCCGCGAAGCTCAAGCCGCCGGCGGACTCCTCGGAGGATTCCCTCGCGGCGTACCTGCTGCGCCGCGTCCGCACGGCGTTCGAGTTCGACACGGCAACCCGGCGGTTCACCTTCAGCGGGACGGCGTTGTCGCCGGCGTGGCAGCTCTGGCTGGGAGACACGATCGCGGCCCAGATGCTGCTGCCTCCGCCTTCGATGGAAGAGGTCTCGGCGGTGCTGGGGGCGCCGCCGGGGGAGCAGCCATTGCTCGCCGTCTTCACCCTGCCCCGCACGTCCGCACGCGCGCAGACCCACATCCTCGGCATCGTCACCGAAGTGTCCGCCTTGCGCCCCTACTTCGAGCGCGCGTTCACCAGCAGGCCGCTGCTGGTCAAGGCGCTGACCGGCGGCGTAGCGCTCGACTCCATCGGGTCGGTCGTGGTGCGAGACGCCCACGGCCAGCCCGTCTATCAGAGCGAGCCGCAGTATCGATCGCCGATCACGCGGCACGATACGCTGGGCAGCTACATGGCGAAGTTCCAGGTGGACGTCACGCTGCGGCCCGGTATCGCCGGCAAGCTCGTGATCGGCGGGCTCCCCCGGTCGCGCCTGCCGCTGCTCGTGACGCTGCTGCTGCTCACGGCGGGGTTGATCGTGATCGCGCTGATCCAGCTGCGTCGCGAGTCGGACCTCGCCGCCCTGCGCACGCAGTTCGTGTCGGGCGTCTCGCACGAGCTGCGCACGCCGCTCGCCCAGATCCGGATGTTCGCCGAGACGCTCGTGCTGGGCCGCGTGCGATCGGGTGAGGAGCGCGCCCGGTCGTTGGCGATCATCGACCAGGAGGCGCGACGGCTTACGAACCTGGTCGAGAACCTGCTGCACTTCTCGCGCGCGGAACGGCAATCGCTTCGCGTGGCGCCGGTCCCGACGCTCGTCAGTCCGCTGATCCGGGGGGTGCTGGAGAGCTTCGCCCCGCTCGCCGGCACGCGGCGGGTCCACATCGCGACGTCGCTGCGCGAAGGGGCGGTGGCGCTGGCCGACGAGGGGGCGCTGCGCCAGATGCTCCTCAACCTGCTGGACAACGCCGTGAAGTACGGCCCGGAAGGACAGGTCGTCACCGTGGGGATGGACCCGCCGACAGGCGACCGTGTCCGCATCTGGGTGCAGGATCAGGGACCGGGCATCCCGGCCGCCGAGCGCGAGCGTATCTGGCAGCAGTTCTGGCGGCTGGAACGTGACCGCGGCTCGGCCGTGGCGGGCACCGGCATCGGATTGTCGGTGGTGCGCC
>DATGDE010000303.1:0-9438 GCA_035311125.1 Gemmatimonadales bacterium | reverse complement strand
CTGGGCGCGTTGGCGGCCGCGGTCGGCGCCGATCACTGGCCGACGTGGCGCCGCTTCGTCGAGCACCCGGCGTACGATTCGGTCTGGCGCGCGCGCTCCCTGCCCCACTACTTCAGCCACACGACCGTTCCCACCCTGACGGTGGGCGGCTGGTGGGATCAGGAGGACGAATACGGCCCGATCGCCTCGTACGCGTCGCTCGAGCGCAGCGACAGCGCCGCCAGGAATTTCCTCGTGATGGGGCCGTGGTACCACGGACAGTGGTTCGCTGATTCCGGCATCGCGCTGGGCAACATCCGCTTCGATCGCGCGACGGGCGCCGACTTCCGCGCGCTGCAATCCCGCTGGTTCGCCTACTGGCTGAAGGGCCAGGGCGACGGCCGGTTCGACGAAGCCACCGTGTTCGACGCCGGCACGAACGAGTGGCGGACGTTCAATCGCTGGCCGCCCGCCGGGGCGGCGCACCGGCGCCTGTATTTCCAGGCGGACGGCGTGCTCGCCTTCCGGCCGCCCACCGCCGCTACCGGCTGGGATCAGTACGTGTCCGACCCCGCACGTCCCGTGCCCTACCGGCCACGTCCCGTGGAGCGCACCTACTCACCCACGTCCCGCTGGCGGCGCTGGGAGACCGAGGACCAGCGTTTCGTGGACGGGCGCACGGACGTGCTCGCCTGGCAGACCGCCCCGCTCACGGCGGACGTCACCGTCGCGGGAAACGTGGTCGCCCACCTGTTCGCTTCGACCACCGGCTCGGACGCCGACTGGGTGGTGAAGCTGATCGACGTGTATCCCGACACCATCCCCGACCGGCCCACGATGGGCGGATACGAGTTGATGGTCACGGGAGAGATCATGCGGGGACGCTACCGGACCGGCTGGGATCACCCCACGCGGATCCCGCCGAGCGCGGTGACGCCGTTTACGGTGGACCTGCACCAGCAGTCCTACACCTTCCGGAAGGGGCACCGCATCATGGTCCAGGTGCAGAGCACCTGGTTTCCGCTCTACGACCGCAACCCGCAGACCTTCGTGCCCAACATCTTCACCGCCCGGGCGGAGGACTACCGGGCGCAGATCCACCGGGTGTACCGGACCACGCGCTATCCTTCCAACGTCGAGATCGATGTGGTGACGCCATCGCGCTGAACGCGTGCGACGGTCGGCTGCCGTGCGGGGAGCGGGTCCTCGGGAAACCGGATCCCCAATCCCACGCCGCTGGCGATCGCCGCTCCCCCCGCCATGCCGGCCAGCAACAGCGATAGACCGTGGCCGCTGGCCAGCGAGGCACCGATCGCCAGCGCGATCGCAACCACCACCTGGGCCGCCCAGATCACGAGCTTCTGCACCGTCTACTCCATCAGTCGAGTCTCTACCGTATCGATTCTGGCGTCCGGAAAGTTCCCGGTCCCCTTTCCATCATGAGACGCGGCCCACCCGAAGGGCCAGATCCCACCGCACCGGACGGCGCGAATCTGCTCCCCAGGCTCCAGCCAGCGCCCGGCCAAACGGCTCGAGCGACGCCGCGCTCCGCTCCCGCTCCAGGCCCCGCACCGCCGACCAGGTGTTCACGAATCCCAGCACCTGGTCCCGTGTCCACTCCGCCCGCATCTCGAGCGGCGGCACCGACAGCTCGGCAAACGGGAAAGCCAGGGAGCGATAACCCTGCTCGACGTGCCGTCGCTCCGGAGGCCAATACGAACCCAGCGTCTCCGTGTACAGTCGGTCGATGATCCGGTCCAGCTCGGGGCTGATCCGCAGCAGACCGTAGGTCACGAGCGCGACGACCGCGCCGGGCCGGCACACGCGGCGCACTTCCTCATAGTAGGCCGGCAGGTCGAACCAGTGCGCGGCCTGGGCCGCAACCGCCAGGTCCACGATGCCCGCAGGAATGCCGGACGCCTCCGCAGTCGCCCGGCGATAATCCACCCCGGGGTGGGGCATTGCCCGCGACAGCTGCTCGTCGCTCGGGTCGGTGGCGATCACCCGCGTGAAGCGCCGCGCCAGCGGCACCGACAGCTGTCCCGAGCCGCACCCCGCGTCCCAGGCGAGATCCCGACCCGGAGCGAGGCCGGCCAGCACGTCCACCAGGGCGGGGGGATACACCGGCCGGTACTCGGCGTAGGATGCCGAGATGCCGGAAAAGTGATCCTTGTCCGGAGGATTCATCGGCTCGAATCTAGCGCCCGGCGACGCAAACCCGCGGCGCCCCGGCGGCATCCCAGTAACGGACCCACACGAGAGCCCCATGCCGCGCGCTACCGCCCTCCTGACCCTGCTGCTGCCCGTCGTCGCCCGGACGCACGCCCAGCAGGCAGGGCGCCACGTCGCCCACGCCGTCGCGGCAAATATCAGCTACACGCTCCGGGTGGACAGCGCCGATCCCTCCGGCTTCGACGTGGAAATGCGCATCCGCCACGCGCCCGACACGTTCCGGCTGGCGATGGTGGCGCACCCGGAGTACGACGACCGCTACTGGCGCTTCGTCGTGAGTCTGCGGGTCGAGGACTCAACGGAGGCCGCGACGGTGACGCGCGAGGACAGCGCGCTGTGGCGCGTGGTGGCGCCCGGTGGGGCGAGTGTAGTGAGGTACCGGTTGCAGCTCCCGGCCCAGACCGGTCCGTATCGCTCCGCGTGGATCCCGTTCCTCGCTCCCAGCGGAGGTTTGGTCGGGGGGCCGCATTCGTTCCTGTACGTCCTCGGCGCCGAGCGCGCTCCCGCGCATGTGACCCTCGATCTGCCGGGAGGGTGGGACGTGGCCACCGGCCTCGAGCCCACGAGCGACCCGCGCACGTTCTTCGCGCCGAGCGTGGGCGCGCTCACCGATTGCCCGATCCTGGTGGGTCGCTTCCGGAGCTGGCGCTTTGCCGTGGACGGCGTGCCGCACCGAGTGGTGTACTGGCCGCTCCCCGCCGCACAGCCGTTCGATACGGCGGCGCTGGTCGGCGGCCTCGAAAGATTGGTGCACCAGGCGGTGGCGCTGTTCGGCCGTGCGCCGTATCGCGACTTCACCTTCCAGATCCAGGACGGGGCGGTCGGATCGCTGGAGCACGCGAATTCGGTCTCGCTTGGCGCGCCGAGCGCGCACCTGGCGCAGGGTCTCACCGACTTCTTCGGCGAAGCGGCGCACGAGTACTTCCACACCTGGAACCTGGTGCGCATCCGCCCGGCGGAGTACGGCGACGTCGGCTATCGGAACCCGCCGCGCTCGCGCGGACTGTGGTGGGCCGAGGGCATCACGATGCTCTACGCCGACCTGCTGCGGCGGCGAGCGGGACTTCCCGTGAGCGAGTCGACCCGCGCGGCGCATCTCGAGGGATTGATCGCTCGCTACCTCGCGAGCCCCGGCAACGCGCGCTTCTCCCCCGAGAGCGTGAGCGTCGTTGCCTACGGGGCGGCGCCCGGCGCGCTCGGCGACTACAGCGCCAGCACGCATCTCCAGGGCGAGTTGCTTGGCACGATGCTCGATCTGGTGATCCGCGACGCCACAGACGGACGCCGCTCGCTCGACGACGTGGTTCGCGCCACGCTGGAGCGGTTCTCCGGAGCGCACGGCTACACGGGACGGGATCTCGAGCGGACTGTTGCGGACGTCTGTGGCTGTGCGGTGCGGGAGTTCTTCGATCGCTACGTGCGGAGCGCCAATCCGATAGCCTTCGACCGCTACCTCGCCCTCATTGGCCTGCGAACCCGGGTCACACCGATGCCCGCGGCGGGACCGGACGGCCAGCCCATCCCCGACGTGCGGGTCTACGGATGGGTCCCCGAGGGCGAGCGATCGGTACGGCTGTTGCTCGGGAATCCGGCGAGCATCTGGGGCCGTGCGGGCCTGCACACCGGCGACCGCATCGTCACGGTGAACGGAGCGCCGCTCGCCGACATGGCCGATTTCCGCCGCGTGTTCGGCGCGCTCCATATCGGCGACAGCGTGCGGGTGGAGGTAGCGCGGGCCGCCGGGACCTTCCGCACCACGGTCGCGGTCACCGGATACGACCGGCCGACGGTTCGGCTCGAGGAGCTTCCCGGCGCTACGACGCGCCAGCAGGCGTTGCGGACCCGCTGGCTCGCCGGGGAGCCATAGAGCGGGCCTAGCGCCCGGAGCTCAAATCGATGCGGCCCAGCCGCTGCGTGCCGCTGAGTGCCAGCCACAGTCGACCGCGGGTCGAGTCCACGGTCATGTTGCGCACGATGGCTCCGGCCGTCGGGATCGCCACCGTCTGCATGCGCTCGCTCGCCGGATCGAACATGACGATGGTGTTCTTCCCAGACTCGTCGTACCAGATCCGACCATCGGGAGCGATGGCGATCCCGTAGGGGCCGCTGCCGCTACCGCCGGGGCTCGCGAACTCCCGCACCCGTCCGCTCGCCGGATCGAGCCGGCCCAGGTAGCCGCGCGCGAAATCGGTGTACCAGACGATGTCCTTCGCGTCCACCTGCAACCGGCGCGGTCGCGCGCCGGAATCTGGCAGGGTGTACTCGCGCAGGGAGCCGTCGGCCGGGTTGATGAGGTCGATCTTGTTGGTCCCGAGCAGCGCCATCCACAACGAGCCATCCGGTCCCCCGACCAGGCCGTAGGGGCGGGCTCCCGGCGTACGCAGCGGGAACGTCTTCACTGTGCTACTCGCGGGATCGAGCCAGCCGTACAGGTTGGCCCCCTGCGCGGTGAACCAGATCTTCCCGGCGTGGAAGACCGGGGTGTGCGGATCGCGCACGGCCTCGGGCAGCGGGAATTCCTTGATCGTTCCCGTCGCCGGATCCACACGCCCGATCAGTCCTTTCGCGTTCCCCGTGTACCACACCGCCCCATCGGGCGCCACGATGATGCCGTGCGGCCCGGACGCCGCCGTCGGCGTGGGATAGTCGGTCACCTTCCCGCTGGCCGGATCGAGCCGCCCGATGTAGCTGTTGCGCTGGTCGGTGTACCACACGGTCCCATCCCTGGCGACCGCGGGATCGTGGGGGAACGCGCCGGCGCGCGGCAGCTGGTATTCCACCACCGTCGGTCCCTGGAAGGCCGTCGCGAGGATCAGGGCGATGATGCGCTTCATGTCGTGGTCCCTCCGCCTGTGGATATCACGATTCGGCCAGCCGTCGCAGCGCCCGGCCGGCATACCGGCTCGAAACGAGTTTGGTACCGTCCCGCAGGAACACCACGTAGCTCCCCTTGCCGTAGGGCTCGAGGGCGCGTATCGCCGCGACGTTCACGAGGGCGGAGCGCCGGATGCGCACGAAGCGCTCCGCTCCCAGCCGGGCAGCCAGACGCTCCACCGTCTGCCGCATGACGTGCGCCCCCGTCCCGACGTGCAGTTTCACGTAGTTCCCCGCCGCTTCGACCCAGTCGATGCTCGCCACCGCGACGAAGTGCAGCCGGCCGTGCTCGCGCACCACGAGACGCTCGAGCGGCACCGGCCCCTCGCGGGGGCGCTCGGCCAGCCGTGCGAGCAGCACCTCGAGCCGGCCGGCCGCCCGCTCGCTTCCTTCCCTCTCCGCGGCGCGCGTGGCCCGCTCGTACGCTTCGCGGAAGCGGTCCGGGTCGATCGGCTTGAGCAGATAGTCCACGGCCTGCGCCTCGAACGCCCGCAGCGCGTAGCGGTCGTAGGCCGTCACGAACACGACCACGGGCACCGCTTCGGATCCCACCTGCTCCAGCACGTCGAAGCCCGAGAGCCCGGGCATCTGCACATCGAGAAACACGATGTCGGGAGCCTCGCGCACGATCGCTTCCACGGCGGCCCGGCCGTCGCCGCACTCCGCCACGATCTGCGCGTCAGGAAACGCGGCCAGCAGCTGGCGCACCGCGAGCCGGCCGAGCGGCTCGTCGTCCACGATTGCGATGCGCATCAGCCCACCGTCCGAAAGGGGATTTCCACAGCCACCACCGCGCCCCCTCCGGGCGCGGCGCGCAACTCCAGCCGGTGGGCGCCCGGGTAGAGCTGGGCCAGCCGCGCCCGGGTGTTCGCCAGTCCGATGCCCGGCGTGGGCTCACCCGGTTCGGGTCCCGGGCCGTCATCCTCGACCTCGAGCGCCAGCCGGTCGCCGCGTCGGCCGATGCGCAGCACGATGGTCGCGCCCTCCGGCCGCCGGCTCACGCCGTGCTGCACCGCGTTTTCGACCAGCGGCTGGAGCAGCAGCGCGGGGACGAGCGCCGCGCGGGCCTCGGGCGCGATCTCCTCCCTGAGACGCAGCCGGTCTTCGAAGCGCATGCCCTGGATTTCGAGGTAGGGCGTGAGCAATGCCACCTCGCGCTCGACCGTGATCTCGGCGGCGCCGTCTTCGTCGAGCGTGTGACGCAGCAGCTCGGCGAGGCGCGCCAGCATCCGCTGGGCGCGCGTCGGATCCACGCCGGCTAGGGCCGCGACGGCGTTCAGCGTGTTGAAGAGGAAGTGCGGGTGCAATTGCAGCCGCAGCGCGTCGAGCTGCGCGCGCGCCAGACGACCCTCGAGCACCGCCGCCCGGGCCGCGAGCTCCGCCGCGGCCGTGCGCTCGGTGTGATACAAGCGGGGGTAGACGAACGCGGCGTGCACACCGAGGATGAGCCAGTAATAGAGACAGCCGGTGAACGTGCCCCACACGATCCCCGGCCCGAGCCCGGCGAGCCACGGTACGATCCCGGGCGCGGGCGGCGCGCCGGCCGTGGCGAGCAGGACATAGTGCAGCACGTAGGTCGCGGTGATCTGCAGCGGTGCCAGCGCGAGCATCAGGGCCAGGTGTCGCGCGAGCGATCGGCCGTCGCCTCCCGGCTCGAGGTGCCAGCGTCGCGCCGCCGCGAGGATCACCGGCGTGGACGCAGCCCAGGTCAGAGCATAGACGAATTCGTGGAAGACGTCCCACTGCCAATCGAAGGCGCTGTGGCGCGACAACCGCACCAGCGTATTCTGCGCGCTGAAGAAGACCGCGACGCCGATCCACACGGCGAGGATCCGGAAGGCCCGGCTGGAAGGAACACGCATGGCCCAATCTGGTGCCGTGGGGTGCCGTGGAGCAACGCTGGGCGTGCATCGGCCGCGGCCGCGTCCCATTCGTCCCCGCTGCGTCCGCGTTCGCCCCATCCGATGCCCCATCGGCGGCAATCGCGTTGCGGCGACCGTTCGAAGTCGGGAGTTTAGCCGCATCACCAACCGAGGACTTCCCCGTGAAAGCTTTTCTGCTGCTGACCGCCGCCGCCGCGTGTCTCCCGGTCCCGGCCGCCCGCGCGCAAGGCGCCGCTGATTCTGCCGCGATCCGGGCGACGGCGCTCGACTACATCGACGGCTGGTACACCAACGACGGCCCTCGCATGGAGCGGGCGCTGCATTCGCACCTGGCCAAGCGGCTGGTCTACACCGACTCGGCGAGCCGGCACAGCCATCTCGTGGACATGACGGCGCTCGAGCTGGTCCAGGGGACCATCGCCCATCCGCCCACGCCGCCCGCCGAGCGGCGTGAGGATATCAGAATTCTGGATGTCTTCGGCAACGCCGCCGTGGTGCGCATCGACGCGGGGACGTGGGTGGACTTTCTCGAGGAAGTGAAGTGGAACGGGCGCTGGGTGATTCTCAACGTCGTATGGGAGAACCGCCCGAGATAGACACACATACCGTCCCCGGTTCGGGGCGGCCTGGTGCGGGTGGGCCGCCGACTGCCCCCGCTTGCGATGTGACAGTTCCCGGAGCCAGGAACACGGCGAGCCACAGGCCGATCCACCGCGACTTCATGAGCCTCCTCTTCTCAGGCGGTCGGGCCGAACTGGCCCTTGCTGGGCTCCGCTCAGCAGAACCACGGCTCGGTGAGTCGCGCCGCCCGCCGCCGGTCGGCCGGCAGGATCGCCGGGCGCCGTGACGGACGATGCCGTTGGGCGAGTGCGTCCGCGGTTGCGCGAATCCGCTCCAACTGCGTCGCGGCGTCCGCCCCGCGCTCGGCGCCTTCCTCTACGATCCCGTTGACCTCCCGGTGCAGGCGGTCCATGCGCGGATCGGGATGCGTCCAGCGATACGTCAATGCCGCCTCGTCCAGCGCTCCCAGGTGCTCGCGCATCCACGGCTTCTCGAGCAGGGCCGAACCCGGCGGCACCAGCAGCCGGATCGCGTACTGCACCGGGTCGACCTGATCGACCAGCCCCTCCGCCTCCACGACGTCCAGCATGCCCAGATAATCGTCCAGCGTCGTCCACGGGGTGAACGCCACGAACGACGGCCGCAGCGCGACTCCGGCTGCGCGCGTGATCCCGAGGGCCGTGAGCACGTCGGCCCGCGTGTGGCCCTTCTCGAGACGCGCCAGCACCACATCGCTGAACGACTCCACCGCCGAAACGATGAAGACGCACCCCAGCGCCGCGAATTCGCGGATCAGGTCGCGGTGGCGGACCAGATGCTCGATCTTGGCCGTGAAATCGAAGGTCACTTCAGGAAACGCCGCGTGCAGCTCGCGCGTCACGCGTAGCGCGTGGCCGGGCCCGTTGAGGAAGTCGGGATCGCCGAAGGTGATGTGCCCCGCCCCACCCTCCACCAGCTGCCCGATGTCCGCCATGACGACGGGAACGGGTACCGCGAAGAATCGCCCGCCATACACCGGTGGAATCGGACAATGCAGGCAGTGATGCAGGCACCCGCGGGTCGCTTCGACGTATCCCGCGGGGACGAGCCGTCCGTCCCGGTCGAGTCTCGCGTACCCGGAGCCGCCGGGAGGTCCCGCCCGGCGCGGCACGGGGAAATCGAGCCGGGCGAGCACCGGCGCAGCGACGGCGCGGTCCGGCCGAGGTCCGCTCGCCACCCGTTCGACCAGGGACACCAGCTCCTGCTCGAGCTCACCCCCCAGCACCGCGTCGGCGCGGCCGGCCAGCAGATACCGGGCATTGAGGGTGGCGTAGAGGCCGTAGAAACAAATGAACGCGCCAGGATTGATCGTCCGGGCGCGCTCCGCCGCCTTCACGCCCAGCCGCAGCGCCGTGTGCATCGGCACGCTGATGCCGACGAACCGTGCGCGACGCACCGCCTCGTCGTCGAGCGGCTGGACCGCCAGGTCGAGCTGCGCCGGGCGGAACCCGGCGCGCTCGAGGAAGGCGGCGGGCCAGGCCGTGCCGAGCGGCTGGTGGCCCAGCTCGTAACACGAGACGAGGAGGACCTCGCCCTGGTCCCGCATCGCCCCTGCCGAACGTCTTACTGCCGGCAGGGCGCGGTCGGGTCAGGTTTGGGGTGGTCCACCACGACCCGGTGATCCAGATTCGCCACATGGAGGGCGATGTCCTCCACGAAGTTCGCTATGCGCGCCATGTGCTCGTAATCGATGTACTGGGGCTCGTCGGTCACCTGGTGGTAGTCCGAGTGAAGCCCCGTCGTGAAGAACGTGATCGGAATGCCGTAGCGGGCGTACTCGTAGTGGTCGCTGCGGCAATAGATGTTCGACGAGTGGCCGTCGGCGTCGATCGAGTAGTCGAGGGTCAGGCCGTGCTTGCCCTCGGTGTTC
>DATGDE010000302.1:0-4056 GCA_035311125.1 Gemmatimonadales bacterium | reverse complement strand
GGCGTCCAGCTCCACCACGTCGAGGTTCGCCTGCCCGGTCCACACACGGCGGCACGACTCGCACGCGCCGCACGGCTCGCCCTGCCCCTCGCTCTTCTTCTCGCAGTTGAGCGCCATCGCGAGGATGCGCGCGGCGGTGGTCTTCCCCACCCCGCGCGGGCCGGCGAACAGGTAGCCGTGGGCCACGCGCCCCTGCACCACGGCGCCGCGCAGCGCGGCCGCGACGTGGTCCTGGACGATCAGGTCGGCGAAGAGCTTGGGGCGGTACTTGCGGGCGAGGGCGATCATCAAAGCTCGAAGGCGGTCATCGAGAGACAATGTACAGGTGCCGGGTGTCGGGTGTCAGGTGTCCAGGTCGCCGTCGCCGACACCCGGCACCCGGCACCTGGCACCCGACACCTATCTCCGCAGCTCCGCCGACACGCGCGCCTCGCCCACCGCCTTCTCGAATCCGATCCGCTCCAGCCGTCCCCAGCGCCGCAGGCCCCGCAGGAACTCCCAGAACGCCTGGATCTTGAACAGCGCCAGCAGCTGTCGGAAGCCGAAGTTCTCGAGCACCGCGCACGACAGCAGCTTCCACAGATCCTCCCACGACGGGTAGCGCCGGTAGGAGATCTCCTCGAGCAGGATCGCGGCCACCGACAGGAATACGCCGCACGCGACGGCCAGCACGAAGAACAGCAGGAAGAACTGGGTGTTGAGCAGTCCCAGCACCCACGCCAGCGGCACCGAGACGTAGCCCAGCGTCTCCACGAACGGGCCCATCGTCTCGAACACCAGGAAGTACGGCAGCACCACCATGCCGATCACGCCGAAGCGCGGGTTGAACAGCATGCGGCGGTGCCGCGACAGGCTTTGCAGCATGCCGCGGTGCCAGCGGTTGCGCTGCCGCCGCAGCATCTGCCAGGTGGTGGGCACCTCGGTCCAGCACACCGGGTCGGGCACGAACACGATGCGGTAGCGCCGCTTCGCCGCGCGCGCGACGTGGTGCAGCGCCAGCACCAGCTCGAGATCCTCGGTGTCGGTGCTGGAGTCGTAGCCGCCCACCTCCACCACCGCCGACTTGCGGTACACGCCGAACGCGCCGGAGATGAGCAGCAGCCCGTGCAGCGCGCTCCACCCCAGGCGCCCGGAGAGGAACGCCCGCAGGTACTCCACGACCTGGAACACCGGCAGGAACCGCCGCGGCAGCGCGATGCGCGTGACGCGCCCCTCGGTGACGGTGCAGCCGTTGGCGCAGCGCACGATGCCGCCCACGGCCACGGTCTCCTCGGGGTGCTCCATGAACGGCTTCACCGCCTTGAGGAGCGCATCGTCCTCGATGATGGAGTCGGCGTCCAGGGAGCAGAACAGCGGATACTTGGAGAGGTTGATGCCGCAGTTGAGCGCGTCGGACTTGCCCCCGCCTTCCTTGTCCACCACGGTCAGATTGGGCACCAGCGGCGACGCGTACAGCCCGCGCACCGCGCGCGTGGGCAGGCTGCGCTTGTACACCCGGTCCACGCGCCGCAGGTCGTACGCCGACAGCATCCGCTCCAGCGTCGCGTCCTTCGACCCGTCGTTCACGACGACGATCTCGAACTCCGGGTAGTTGAGCATCTGGAGCGAGCGCACCGTGTCGACGATCGTCTTCTCCTCGTTGCGGGCCGCGACGATCAGCGTGATCGGCAGCGTCATGTCGGACCGCAGGATCTGCTGGTAGTCGGAGAAGAAGGTGCGCCGCAGGAACGTCAGCACCTCGCGCAGCGAGATGAAGAACAGCCCGATGTAGGAGAGGTTGAGCGCGAGGAAGTAGGCGAGCACGAAGCCGTTGAACGCTTCGATCGCCCGGCTGACCCACACCTCCCAGTTCATGCCTCGGCGGCGTGCGACGTGTCGAGCATCCGGCTGATGGCGTCGCGCACCCGCGCGTCCGCGTGGCGCCGCGCGACGTCGGCGAGCAGGTCGGTGCGCTGCAGCAGCACGAGCTTGCCGAGCAGCTTCCCGGCCGCCGTGCGCTCGCGCGGGCTCCCCTCCACCAGCTGGGTGACGACGCCGTCGAACACGCCGGCCTCCTGCAGCATCGAGGCGGCCTTCTGGGCGGCGTAGACGTCGCGGCCGTCCAGCAGGGCGATGAGCGCCCGGTACCCGGGTTCGCCCTTCAGGCGCAGCGCCTCGGCGGCGTTGGAGCGCACCCACCACTCGCGGTCCGCGAGCGCCGTCTGCAGCGCCGCGATGCCCTCGGCGCCCGGCAGGACGCCGAGCGCTTTCGCCGCCATGGCGCGCACCGGCCAGGCCGGATCGCCCAGCGCGGCCACCAGGTCGGGCGCGGCCCGGGGATCGCCGATCACGCCGAGCGAGTGCGCGGCGCGCGCGCGGGCATCTTCCTGCGGATCGCTCAGCAGCGACACGAGCAGCGGCACCGCGCTGGGCGAGCGCAACCGCCCCAGGATGTCGATGGCCGGCACCCGCGCCAGCGTCGGCAGCCGCGGAAACTCCCGGATCAGCGGCCCCACCGCCGCTTCGCCCAGGGTCCCCAGGATGTCGCTGATGCGCAGCGCCGACCAGCGGTTGGTGTCGCGCAACGCCCCGAGCAGCGACTCCACCGCCTCGAGTCCCCCGATGGCGCCCAGCGCCTTCGCGGCGCGGATGCGCACCTCCGGCACCGGGTCCTGCATCAGGCGCGTGAGCTCCGGCAGCGGCCGCCGGCTCATCATGCGCCCCAGCTTCTCGGCGCCCTCCACCCGGCGGGTCCAGCGCTTGTTGCTCAGCTTGCCCAGCTCTTCCTCCACGAAACCCAGATCCTCGAACGCGGCGCTGATGCGCTCCTGCACGCGACCCCGCACGTAACGGATCTGCTCCAGCAGGGTCCACAACACGACGCGGCGGTCCCAGCGTCCCAGCGGGCCGGGGACGTATTCGGCGAAGCGGCCGTTATCGCCGTTGACGTAGGCCTGGATCCGCGGGAGGAACACCGCCCGCTGCCGGCGCTCGTAGCCGGAGCGGATCTGGACGATCAGCTTGTGTCCCAGCGTCACCACCAGCACCACACAGAACAGCCCCCCCAGCACGGCGATGGCCCAGCGGACCGTCAGCGCCAGCGTCGCGGGGGTCACGGTGTTGGGTGCAACCGCTCCAGCACTTTGCGCACGCGCGTCACCAGCTCCCGGGCGCGGAACGGCTTCACCACGAAGTCGTCGGCGCCGGCATTCAACGCCCTCACGATGTCCTCCTCCCGGCTGTTGGAGGAGAGAATGATGACCGGGACGCCGCGCGTCTCGGGCGCGGCCTTCAGCTCCTGCAACACCTCGAACCCGCTCTTGTACGGCATCAGCAGGTCGAGGATCACCAGATCGGGCCGGTCCCGGCGCGCCTGCTCCAGCCCCTGGTTGCCGTCGGACGCCACCTCCATCGCGAACCCCTGGGCGGTGAAGACCGCCTTGAGGAACTGGCCCATGGCGGCGTCGTCCTCGATCGACAGCAAGCGTGGCGCTTTCGCCGTCTTGGCCATGGCCGTGGACCCGGTGGAGGTCGACCTGCCCG
Source organism: Gemmatimonadales bacterium (assembly GCA_035311125.1). Lineage (GTDB taxonomy): Bacteria > Gemmatimonadota > Gemmatimonadetes > Gemmatimonadales > GWC2-71-9 > DASTHG01. The sequence continues at coordinate 534 of DATGDE010000302.1, read as the reverse complement.
ACAGGAAAATGCCCCAGGCACCCCGCAGCGACCTCCGTCATCGCTGAGCGCTACTCCCTGCGGGGGCCTGACGCGGTTCACGAGCGGAAGCCCCGCGGACCTGGGGCACGCCAAACATAGCCGAAACCGGCGCTAAAACCCAGTTGCCTCCTTCACGGGCGCACCAGGGCGCTGAAGTCCGCGCGCAACCCGGAGCCCTCGATCACCAGATTCGTGGCGCCCGCCTTCCCCGCGAGCACGCCGACGACGCCGCCGAGCGAATCGAACGTGACTTCCGTCACACGCACGACGCCTTCGTCCCCCACCGTTGCGCGCAACGCCGAGAGCGCCACCGGATTCCCGAACCGGTCGCGGCAGAAGATGCGCAGCTGCGCCGGCTTGTTGGCGAGCAGCACGACCTGGCTCACCAGCGCATTGCCGCCCAGCAGCGCGACCAGCCGGCTGGGCGGCGCCGCTCCGGGATACAGTTCCGCCTGGCGCAGGATGGCTCCCGTGCGAGCAGTGATCACGGTGGCGACGCCGGCGCGCTCGCCG
>DATGDE010000301.1:0-5468 GCA_035311125.1 Gemmatimonadales bacterium | reverse complement strand
AAACATTGACGTTCACCTACGACTCGGGACGGAGGCGGAATGGCGATTCGAGTTGGTCGTGCCGTCGTATTGGGTCTCTCAGCTGCCGTATTGTCGGTTGGCGTCCTACATGCGCAGGCATCTGGCGTTTCAACCGACGCCGCCGTGATCAAGAAGGGAAAGGCGCTGTGGAACTCCAAGGGATGCATGGGCTGCCACACGATCGGCAAAGGTCGGGGGGCAGGACCGGACCTGATGGGGGTGCTGGACCGGCGCAGCCTGGACTGGGTGCAGCGCTGGCTGCACGATCCGCCGGCGATGCAGCAGAGCGACTCGACCGCGAAGGCGCTGGTCGCCCAATTCAACAACACGAAGATGCCCAACCTTCAATTGAGTGACGAGGAGGTGACCGCGCTGATCGCCTACGTTGCCGATCAAGGATCGAAAATGGGAGGGAAGTCTCGCTGACTGGAGTGAGCCCGATTCCACACATGTGTCCGGCACATTTGAGGAGGGAACATCATGAGCCGCGCTTTGCTGCTTGCAGTGATGTCCGCATTGGGGGCGTCCCCAGCGGTCGCGGCCGGTAGCTCGAATGCGGTTCCGCTGTTCGCCCGGCAGACCGGTCTGACATGCGCCCAGTGTCACGTGTTGTACGGCGCGCCGGTCCCCAGCTTCACATTCACGGGCAAGAAGTTCCGCATGAACGGCTATCGGATGCCGTGGGTCAGCCAGAAGATCGAGGCCGGTGAGCCTGGCGCCATCAATGGCCGGCGCCTGGACATCAACCTCGTTCCTTACCTGAGCTTCCGCTATCAGAGCATATTCGCCCAGCAGTCGAAGGCCCCTGGGGCGGTGAGCCCCGGGCCGATCAGCTCCAACCCGACGTCGCGTCTCGCGATCTTCTCGGGCGGAGCGTTCGGGGACAACTTCGGGCTGTGGACCGAGTTCTACCTCACGCCGCCCAACGACAACGCCGGCGGTGAGTGGGGGATCGGCAACTTCACCTACGACGAATACGACCTGCGCTACGTCAAGATCGTGGGCGACAACAACACGATTGGCCTGGGCTTCTCGAATCAAGGCATCGCTGAGGTCTCGGGCTTCGGCCCCTGGTCGCCGGGCGGCTCGATGATCACGACGGGCGGGACCAACGGCTGGGCGCACCCCAACCGCGGTCAACTGTTCGGCTACGGGTGGTTGCACGATCAGGTGTTCTTCGCGCTCGGCGCGCAGCCGGGCATGGACAACCTCAGCTGGTCGAAGAGCAGCATCATCGGCAACGTCGCCTTCGCGCCGTGGCACGAGGACCAGAAAGAGGCGTGGGCGAACCTCGAGTTCAGCTTCGGAAACGACAACATCCCGCTGCTCACCAACCGCAGCACCGTCACCAACAACACCACCTGGAACACGACCGACGCCGTTGGCGGCGTGTCGGCCACGCACGGTGGCGTGCCGTTCTCGGCGCGTGACATCAAGACCACGCGCCGGATCACGGGCGAGCTGCTGTACGGGTTCGTGGATCATGGTCCGCACAGCCTCGATCTGGGGGCGAGCTACAACATCAACAAGGACAATTACCTGAACACGGCGACGGCCGAGGTGAACTCGGTGTTCGGCCGCCTCCGCTATGTGTATGAGCGCACGTGGGGGTTGGACGTGCAGGTCGGAAAGCAGGTGACCTACAAGTACACCGACGCTGCCGCGGTGTCCCACAAAGTCCCGAACGAGCTGGCGTACAACATGTACGGGACGTTCCAGCCGGCGATGAACGTGCTGATCGCGCTCAACTACGGACGCTCGCAGACGCTGGCGCTCGACACTCCGGCGCTCAAAGGGTGGAACTGGACGCTGAACATCGACTATCTGTTCTAGTCGAAACGCCCGCAGTTCGAGGGCGGTAGGGCGACGCGCCGTCCGGCCTGGAGCCGGGCGGCGCGTCTTGCTCCCCTTCCCGGCGGCGGCGATACTTGACGCCATGAGTAACGTGGCTGAGCTCCACACCGGCGGACGCGCCAGGCTCGCGCGCATCGCGATGGCCGCGGCGCTCGCGGCGGCGTGCTTCCATCCGTACGGCAAGGTGAGCGAATTCCAGAGCGCCAAGATCCCCGGAAGTCGTTTCCATACGGTGACGGTCATCGCCGGGGACGCCGACCACAGCTCGATCCTGATCGCGGCGCGGGTGCGGGACTCGCTGCAATCCTCGAAGGTCGTGAACGTGGTCAACCGCTCGGGAAGGTGGGTGGACGAGGCGGGAGCGCTGCGGGAGATATGCCCGGACTCCTCCTCCGCCGGTGCATTGACCGATTCGAGCCGGGCGGCGATCGCGAACGACTCGACCGGGATCCTGGCCACGCTGGCGCCGGTGGACGGCGTCGTGATCGTCTGGTGGAATCGCGTGTCCCTGCGGGATTGCCGGACGCAAACCACCGCCTACGACGCCACCGGTGCGGCCCAGATCGGGATCGATGACCTGACGCGGCAGCTGGTCCGCTACTTGAAGACCGATGGGAGACGCTAGCGCCCGGCGTCCGGGAGCCTATTTGTAACGGTAGGTGATCCGGCCGCGGGTGAGATCGTAGGGCGACAGGTCGACCGCGACACGGTCACCCTGAAGGATCCGGATGTAGTTCTTCCGCATCTTGCCGCTCACATAGGCCAGCACTTCATGGCCGTTCTCGAGCTTCACGCGGAAGGTGGTATTGGGGAGGACTTCAGTCACCGTCCCCATCATCTGAATCGCGTCGCCGGCCACGGATCGCAACGGCTCCTTTCCCGTCGTCCCCGGCGCGGGCCGGTAATCCCGCGCCGCCTTTCGGCTTACATCTCGTGCGGCCGGTCCCAATCTAGCGCCGACTCGCCGGCTTGACACTCCCCAGTCGGGGCGTATCTCTTGCCCGAACAGGAGGTTGCGGCATGGACGCTCCGCAATTGCAGCGCCTGGCCGACATCCAGGTCGATCTCGTACAGCCGGAACCGCGGGGATTCATCCTGTCCGGACAGGGGAACGACCAGGCCGAGTATCGGCTGGACGTGCACTTCGACATGCCGCTGGACGGGCGCACCCGCGCGGTCCTGGGGGAGTTGTTGGCGCAATCCGAGGTCTCCATCTGGCGGCGACCTGTCGCCGCGCCTGTGACCGCCGTCGTGCGCCGCCGCCCGGCCCGCCGACCGCCGCGCCGGCGCATAGCCGCCGATTGACCACCGCTGGCACCGGCGCGGGGGCACGGGTGCCCGGCCCGCCCGCACACGCGGCACATGGTTTGCTTTAGCCAAGAGGAGCCGATGAAGACCTCCTGCGTGCGCGCTCTGGTCGTCACCTTCGTGTGCGCTGCCTTGGCCGCGTGTGCCACCGGCGGCTCTCGGACTGCGTCGCTCAGTCCTGAGGGGCTGGCGGCGTTGGAGGCCCAGCGCGCTCAGCGCCCCACCGATCCCGATATCAACCTCCGACTCGCCAAGGCATACTACGCGGCAAACGGTTTCGTCGATGCACGCGCGGCCCTGGCCACGGTGCTGTTGCAGCAGCCCGACAATCGCGTCGCGCAGGCGTACCTCGGCTTCACCTACGAGGGTCTGGAGCAATTCGACTCGGCCCGCGCAGTGTACGGTAAGCTGCTGGCCGAACGGCCGAGCGGCGAGGTGAGCCGCCTGCTGAACGGCCGCCTGGCGGTGCTCGCCCGCAAGGAGCTGCACGCCACCGCGCGGGCGGCTCTGGCGCACGAGACCGAGCTGTCTCGTACGCCTCCTGATCCGAGCACGGTCGCGGTCTTCCCCTTCCGGTATACGGGGCAGGACTCGTCGTTACGGCCCTTGGAGCGGGGCCTCGCCGCGCTGGTCGTCAGCGATCTCTCGCACGTGCGCAGCCTGCGGCTGGTGGAGCGCGAGCGGCTGCAGGCGCTGCTCGACGAGATGCAGCTGTCCTCCTCCGGCCGTGTCGATCCCGCTACGGGCGCACGGTCCGGCCACCTCGTGGGCGCCGGACAGGTCGTGCAGGGCCAGTTTCAGGAGGTGCCGACGGCCGGGGTGCGCCTCGATGCGGCGATGGTGCGGGCCACCGACGCCGGCGTCGCGGCGACCGGTTCGGGCCGGGACCAGCTCAGCCTGCTGTTCGACGTCGAGAAATCGGTGGTGTTCCAGATGCTCAGCAAGATGGGCGTGCCGCTGAGCCCGGCCGAAAGCCTGGCCATCAGCGAGCGCCCCACGCGCGACCTCCAGGCCTTCCTGCTCTACAGCCGCGGCCTCGAGCAAGAGGACCGGGGTGACTTCGGTGCGGCGAGCGCCAGCTTCCGCGCTGCCGCGCAGCGCGATCCCACGTTCCAGGCGGCGGCTCAGCAGGCGCAATCAAGCGATGCTGCGCAGAGCGCAGGGGGCGGGTCGGAAGGTGACCTCGCCGCGGCGATCGGCGGTGGAGGCCCCGGGGGCCAGCCCTCCGGAGGGGTGACGGACGCTCTGACACTCGCCATCAACTCCACGGTGCCAAGCGGCGCGGCGATCGTGTCGGGTACGCTGACGACGACCGAGATCAACCTGCCGATCCGCAACAATCCGGTCTGCGAAGCCGCCGGGTGCGGCGGGCCGACGTTGCCGCCGCCGCTTTCGGTGGGGACGATCATCATCATCATCAACCGGCCGTAGGAGAGCGGACCCATGCGCATCCGATTGACGCTCGGCGCGCTGTTCATGCTGGCTGCTCCCCTGTGGTCGCAGGGCGCCACCGCGCTCTACAGCCGGTGGAACGCCCTCTCCGGCTTCGAATTCCAGCGGTACGGCTTTGCGCAGGGGTTGGTGGTCCAAAGCGCCTCCCAATGGAGCCTCCCCCTCGTCGTGGTGGCCCCGCTGGGACGACAGATGTCGCTCGACCTCACGACGCACCTGGCGCACAGTCAGATCACCGATTCGGCCGGCACCAGTGTGGACTTCACCGGGCTCACTGACACGCAGCTCCGGCTGCTGTATACGGTCGGGCGCGATCGCGCCGTCGCGTCGCTCTCGGTCAATCTCCCAACCGGGAAGCACTCCTTCTCGGCCACGCAATTCGGCGTGTCGAGCGCCGTGAGCTCGAACTTCCTGTCGTTCCCGGTGAGCAACCTGGGCACCAGCTTCGGCATTACCGGTGGACTCGCGTATGCGGTGCCGGCAGACGGCTGGAACGTCGGCCTGGCGGGCTCCGTGCGCTACCAGTCCAGGTACCGGCCGCTCAGCGATTCCAGTGCCACCCTGTCGTACGATCCGGGGCTCGAGAGCCGTTTGCGGATCGGCGCCGACCGCCTGATCGGCCAGCGAGGGAGGTTCCTGCTCGGCTTCACCTACAGCTCGTTCTCGACCGACCAGTTTTCGGGTGGAGCGCTGGTGAACGGCTGGTTCAACCCCGGATCGCGCTTCATCGGCGATCTCGGGTACGCGTACACGTGGGGTCGGTCCACCCTGACGCTGGGCGCCTGGGACTTCTACCGGCTGTCCGGCAGGTCGAGCACCGACACGGCCGGGAC
>DATGDE010000300.1:0-4474 GCA_035311125.1 Gemmatimonadales bacterium | reverse complement strand
GATGCCACGCTCGAGGCCGCCCGGGCCGCGGCCGTCGGTGCGCGGCTCGCCGACGTCGCTCACACGAGCTGTACTCTCGTCCACGTGGTGCGGGAGGCAGCGACGCCACGGGCGATGGAGGCGAGGCCGGAGACGCCAGGCGACGTCTCGTCACTGGCGCGCGGCCGGGAAACAGTGGTGCGTGCCCTCACGGGCTCGGTCCCGGCGCCCCTGCTCGAGCAACTCCTCGTCCGTTCGGGTCGGGCGCCGGTGGCGCTGTGCCGGGCAGCGAGCGAGCTCGACGCCGGGCTCATGGTCATCGGTGGGAAGCACCACACAATGCCCGGGGAGTGGTTCGGACGCAGCACCGCGATGCATCTGGCGCGCACCGCCGACGTCCCGGTGCTGGTCACGGGAAGCGGCGCTCTGCCGCGTCGTGTGCTGGCTGCCGTCGATGCCTCGGCGGCCGCGAGTGTCACACTCGCGGCTGCGCAGCAATGGGCGGCGCTGTGCGGGGCGGACCTCCGTGTACTGAGCGTCGTCGAGCTGCTGCCGGTGAATGCCGAGATGCCGTTCGGCCAGACCGACCCGGGCTTCTACAGCGGCTACTACGAGAGCGCCAAAACCGTGGTCGAGCGGGACATATGGCCGCTCGTCACCAGGCCAGACGCGGAGAAGCGACTGCGCTTCGGCCGGACGCTCGAAACGATCGTCCACGAAACCCAGGAATGGCCCGCGGATCTCCTTGTCGTCGGCACGCACGGAAGGGGCTGGGTGGAGCGTGCCCTGCTGGGCAGCGTGGCGGAGAGGCTCCTGCACCTCCTCCCGGCTTCACTCCTGGTCGTGCCCGCGCACGCCGCCTTCGTCGCTCAGGGGGGCGCGCAGAGCCGAAGCACCTGACTCCTCCAGTCCGACTCCGTCGATCGTCGCGCTGCATTCTGGGCAACGACCCGCCCGGAGGTAGTTGCCGATCACGCTGTGGCCGTGCCGCTCGATGAGCAGCGTGCCGCAGGCGTAGCACCGGGTGTTCTCGCCGCCCTCGCCCGGGACGTTCCCCTCGTAGACGTAGCGTAGTCCGGCATCGAGTCCGAGCGCCCGAGCGCGCCGTAAGGTCGCGATCGGCGTCGGCGGCCGGTCGAGCATTTCGTAGGTGGGATAGAACTGCGTCACGTGCCAGGGCACTTCGGCGCCGACGGACCGGACGAAGCGGGCGATGTCGCTCAACTCCTCGTCGGAATCGTTGATCCCGGGAATGACGAGCGTCGTCACCTCGAGCCAGACGCCGAGGTCGTGGTACAGGCGAATGGCGTCCAGCACCGGGGCCAGGCGGGCGCGGCTGATGTGCGTGTAGCTCTCCTCACGGAAGAACTTGAGGTCCACGTTGACGGCGTCGAGCACAGGGGCGATGTGCCGGAGTGGGGCTGCGCTCGTGAATCCGCTGGAGACGAACACGTTCTTGAGCCCCGCGCTGCGGGCGCGGACCGCGGCGTCGTACGCCAGCTCGAAGAAGATCGTCGGCTCGGTGTAGGTGTAGGCGATCGAGCGGGCCCCGGAACGGGTTGCGGCGTCCACGATCTGTTGAGGCGTCGCGGCACGGCCGGGGATCTCGGCCGCCAGGCCGGCGAGGGCGGGGCAGACATCGTGCGGACCCGCCTCGTCCTCCCATTCGGTCTTGCGCGCGAGGTGGGTCTTGGGCCACTGCGACATCTCCCAGTTCTGACAGAAGGTGCAGCGCAGGCAGCAGCCGACCGTCGCGATCGAGTAGGCGGTAGATCCCGGGTAGAAGTGGAACAGGGGCTTCTTCTCGATCGGGTCGACGTGGTTGGCCGCGATGCGGTCATACACCAGCGTATACAGCGTGCCGCGGTGGTTCACACGGACGCCGCACGCACCGAGCACTCCGTCGGCGATCCGGCAGTCGTGGGGGCAGAGCCGGCAATGCACACGCCCGTCCGGCAGCCTGTCGTAGAACATCGCCTCTCGCAGACCGCGGATGGGCGCCGTCGCTTTCACGGCTGTCATGAGCAAGAGCGTAGCGCGCTTGTGGCCGCGCCAGGGTGAGACCTCCTTGAAGGGCCCTTATGGGGACGGAAGTGGGGGGGGATCTCTTCATTCATCCCTCAGCAATCCTTTATCTGTCGGGCCTGAGACTCCAACGCAGATGCCCGCATCAGCGACGACCCTGGTCAACCCGCGCGCCGCCGCGGCGCCGAACCTCGCCGACTATGACGCGGCGCGTGCCGCGTTCACCTGGGACGCGGCCCGTCGCGACCTCGATGGCCTGCCCGGAGGCCGCGGCCTCAACATCGCCCACGAGGCCGTGGACCGTCACGCGACGGGACCGGCGGCCCGGCGCTTGGCCATGCGCTGGCTCGGGAAGGACGGGACGATCCGCGACTACAGCTATGCGGACCTGCGGCGTCTCAGCAACCGGTTCGCGGACGTGCTGCGGCGTTTGGGGGTGAACGCCGGGGAGCGGGTGTTTCTTCTCGCCGGCCGGATCCCCGAGCTGCCCGTCGCGCTGCTCGGGGCCCTGAAGCAGCGCGCTGTCTGCGCGCCGCTCTACTCCGCGTTCGGACCGGAGCCGATCCGCGCCCGGCTGGAGATCGGGCAGGCGCGCGTCCTGGTCACGACGAAGACGTTGTACGAACGCAAGGTCGCCGCGCTGCGCGATCGGCTGCCCTTTCTCGAGCACGTGATCCTCGTGGGCGACGCCGCGAGCGCGCCGCCGGGAACTCTTGTTTGGGAGAGCCTGATGGATGGGGCGTGCGACGACTTCGCCATCGAGCCGACCGCCCCCGAGGATCCGGCGCTGCTGCACTTCACGAGCGGCACGACGGGGACCCCCAAGGGCGCGATCCATGTGCACGCGGCCGTCGTCGCCCATCATGCGACGGCCCGGCTGGCGCTCGACCTGCGTCCGGGCGACGTCTACTGGTGCACGGCCGATCCCGGGTGGGTCACCGGTACGTCGTACGGGATCGTGGCCCCGCTGTCGCTGGGCGTGACGAGCGTCGTGGACGAGGCCGATTTCGACCTCGACCGGTGGTGCTCGATCCTCGCGGACCAGCGGGTCACCGTCTGGTATACCGCGCCCACCGCGATCCGCATGATGATGAAGGCCGGCACAGCCGCCGTGCGCCGCTACGCCTACCCGGCGCTCCGCTTCCTGGCGAGCGTGGGGGAGCCGCTCAATCCCGACGCCGTCCGATGGGGCGCGGCAGCGTTCGATCGCCCGTTCCACGACAACTGGTGGCAGACCGAGACGGGCGCGATCATGATCGCGAACTTCCCTGGCATGGAGATCCGCCCCGGGTCGATGGGCCGGCCGGTGCCCGGCATCGACGCGGCGATCGTGCGGCGCCGCGAGTCCGGGGGTGTGGACATGATCGAAGCGCCCGGCGAGGAAGGCGAGATCGCCCTCCGGCCCGGCTGGCCGTCGATGTTCCGCGGCTACTGGAACGAGCCCGAGCGGTACGCCCGTTGCTTCGTCGACGGCCTCTATCTGACCGGCGACCTCGCCCGCCGCGACGCGGACGGCTACTTCTGGTTCGTCGGACGCTCGGACGACGTCATCAAAACGTCGGGGCACCTCATCGGCCCGTTCGAGGTGGAAAGCGTCCTGCTCGCCCATCCGGCGGTCGCCGAGGCCGGTGTCATCGGGAAGCCCGATCCGGTGGCGCTGGAGGTGGTGAAGGCGTTCGTGTCGCTGAAGGACGGCTACGCGGCCGACGACGCATTGCGGCGCGAGCTGCTGGGCTTCGCCCGGTCTCGGCTCGGCGCCGTGGTCGCGCCGAAGGAGATCGCCTTTCTCCCAGCCCTGCCGCGTACCCGCAGCGGCAAGATCATGCGCCGGCTGCTCAAGGCGCGCGAGCTGGGGCTCCCCGAAGGGGATACGTCCACGCTCGAAGGGGTGGGTGCATGACCGCGACCCTCGCGGCGCCCGACGCCATCGGTCGCGAGCACGGACTCCAGCTGCTGCGACAGATGCTGCTCATACGGCGCTTCGAGGAGAAATGCGCCGAGCTCTACAGTCTGGGGAAGATCCGCGGCTTTCTGCACCTCTACATCGGACAGGAAGCGGTGGCGGTGGGGGCGATGCAGGCCCTGACGCCGGAGGACGGCGTCGTCGCGACATATCGCGAGCATGGCCATGCGCTGGCGCGCGGCATGCCGGCAGGTGCCCTCATGGCCGAGATGTTCGGCAAGGCGAACGGCTGCAGTCGGGGACGTGGTGGCTCGATGCACCTGTTCGATGCCGGTCGCCGTTTCTTCGGCGGCTACGCGATCGTGGGCGGCGGGTTGCCGATCGCCGTGGGCCTGGCGCTCGCCGACCGGCTACAGGCGCGCCCGCGGATCACCGCGTGCTTCTTCGGCGACGGCGCGGTGGCCGAGGGCGAGTTCCACGAATGCATGAACCTGGCGGCGCTGTGGCGCCTGCCGGTCCTCTTCCTCTGCGAGAACAACCTCTACGCCATGGGCACGGCCCTGTCGC
>DATGDE010000299.1:0-5860 GCA_035311125.1 Gemmatimonadales bacterium | reverse complement strand
GTGATGCCGGGGGACAACACGAAGATGGCGATCGAGCTGATCACGCCGATCGCGATGGAGGAGGGGTTGCGGTTCGCGATCCGCGAAGGCGGGCGGACCGTGGGCGCGGGCGTCGTCACGAAGATCAAGAAATAGGCGCTGTCGGCCGATAGCCGATAGCCGATAGCGAGGTTCATAGATGCCACGCGAAAACATCATTATGGAATGCACCGCGTGTAAGAGCCGGAACTACTTCACGACCAAGAACCGGCGGAAACACCCGGAGCGGGCGGAGTGGAGCAAGTTCTGCCCGCGCTGCAACAAGCAGGTGGCGCACAAGGAATCGAAGTAGCCGTGGCGACGGAAGCGCTCGCCCCGGCGAAGAAGGGGGCGCCGGGCCGGCTGATGGATTTTCTCCGCGAGGTGCGGGGGGAGATCCAGAAGGTCACCTGGCCCGGGCTGGAAGAGCTGCGCAAGGCCACGATCGTGATCGTGATCTTCGTGGTGGCGCTCGGCGTGCTCATCGGTCTGATGGACTCGGTGCTGCAGCTGGTGTTCGTCACCGGGGTGGCCCAGCTGTTCCGATGAGCGAGCACCGCTGGTACGCGATCCAGGTCACGGCCGGTCACGAGAACAAGGTGCGCTCGCTCGTGCAGCGGCGCATCCAGGAGGACCCGCGGCCGGAAGTGGAGCGCCCGATCCGGCAGGCCCTGGTCCCCACCCAGGATGTGGTGGAGATCAAGAACGGGAAAAAGGTGACGGTGGAGCGCAAGATGTACCCGGGTTACGTCCTGGTGGAAATGGAGCTCAACCAGGAGACGATCCACGTCATCAACGGCATTCAGGGCGTGATCAAGTTCGTGGGCACGGGCCGCCTGCCGATGGCGCTGCGGCCGGACGAGGTGAACCGGCTGCTCGGCATCGCCGAGCCGGTGCCCGAGGAAGAGCCGAAGGAGGAGATTCCCTTCCTCGTCGGCCAGGTCGTGGAGATCACCGAGGGCCCGTTCTCGGATTTCAGCGGGACGGTGGAAGAGGTGCTGTCGGACAAGGGGAAAGTGCGGGTGTCGGTGTCGCTGTTCGGGCGGCCGACGTCCGTGGAGCTCGACTACCTGCAGTTGAAGGCCCACTAGCCTTCCCCCCACCACGGGGTACGTGGGAGTCCGCGGGAGCGGACGCGAGAGGAGATCCAGATGGCCAAGCCGATCATGGCGGTGGTGAAGCTGCAAGTGCCGGCGGGACAGGCGACGCCGGCGCCGCCGGTGGGCACCGCGCTCGGTCCCCACGGCGTCAACATCATGGAATTCGTGAAGCAGTTCAACGCGAAGACCCAGAGCGCCGCAGGGATGATCACGCCGGTCGAAGTGACGATCCACAAGGATCGGACCTTCACCTTCATCACCAAGACGCCGCCGGCCGCGGTGCTGCTGAAGAAGGAAGCCGGAGTAGAGAAGGGGTCGCCCACGTCCAACCGCCAGAAGGTGGGCAAGGTGACCCGGGCGCAGGTGCAGAAGATCGCCGAGCTGAAGATGCCCGATCTGAACGCGACCTCGCTGGAGTCGGCGATGAAGATGGTCGCGGGGACGGCCCGCTCCATGGGGCTCGAGGTGGTGGACTGATGCGCACCCACGGCAAGCGGTTTCGCGCCGCCGCGGGCACGCTCGAGCCGCGCCGCCTCCACGCAGCGCGGGAAGCAGTGGACAAGGTGAAGGCCGCGGCCTTTGCGAAGTTCGACGAGTCGGTGGACGTCGCGGTCCGGCTGGGGGTGGACCCCAAACACGCCGACCAGATCGTGCGCGGCACGGTGTCGTTGCCCAACGGCACCGGCAAGACGGTGCGCGTGCTGGCGATCACGTCCGGCGACAAGGCCAAGGAGGCCGAAGCCGCCGGGGCCGATTTCGTCGGGGTGGACTACATCCAGAAGATCAAGGACGGCTGGCTGGACTGCGACGTGATCGTGGCCACGCCCGACGTCATGGGCCAGCTGGGAGCGCTGGGCAAGATCCTGGGGCCGCGGGGCCTGATGCCCAATCCCAAGGCGGGGACGGTGACCATGGACGTGGGCCGCGCGGTCAAGGAGCTGAAGGCCGGGAAGATCGAGTTCCGGGTGGACAAGAGCGGCATCGTCCACGCCCCGATCGGGAAGAAGTCGTTTCCGGCCGAGGCCCTGGAGCAGAACCTCCAGGCGTTCATGGAGGCGATCGTGCGGGCGAAGCCGTCGGCCGCGAAGGGGGCCTACGTCCGGTCGGTGACGGTGTCGAGTACGATGGGGCCGGGGGTCCACCTGGATCCGGCGGGGTATCACGTATGAAAGCGACCAAAGCGCAGAAGCAGGAGACGGTCACGGCGCTCGTGGGGCGGCTGCAGCGCGCGCCCACGGTGTACCTGGCCGATTTCACGGGGCTCAACGTCGCCAAGGCGACCGAGCTGCGGCGACGGCTGCGTGCCGCCGGCGTCGAGTACGTCGTGGTGAAGAACACGCTGGCGCGCCGGGCGCTGGACGCCGCCGCGGTGACGGGGTTGTCCGAGCACCTCGCGGGGCCGACGGCCCTGGTGCTCGCCGGCGCCGATCCGGTGGGCGCGGCGAAGGTGCTCACGGATTTCGCCAAGGAGAACGAGAAGCCCGCGATCCGGGTGGGGTTGGTGGAGGGGAAGGCGCTGTCGGCCGATCAGGTCAAGCGGCTGGCGATGCTGCCGTCCAAGCCCGAGCTGCTCGCGCAGTTGGGCGGGGCGCTGCAGGCGCCGATGGCGGGATTCGTGGGCGCGATGCACGGATTGCTCCAGATGATGGTGGGCGCGCTCGAGGCGCTCAGGACCCAGCGCGCCGCCGGGGCGGGCGCAGAATCCTAGGAGAGGGAACTCATGGCCACGCAGACTGGTTTGTCCAAGGACGAAATCCTCGAAGCGATCGGCAACATGTCGGTGTTCGATCTCGCGGAGCTGATCGAGGCGTTCAAGTCGAAGTTCGGGGTGACGATCGCCGCGCCGGTGGCGGCGGCCCCGGCGGGTGGGGCGGCGGGGGCGGGGGCGGCGCCGGCGGTCGAGGAGCAGAGCGAGTTCACCGTCGTACTGAAGAGCGGCGGGGACAAGAAGATCCAGGTCATCAAGGAAGTGCGCACCATCACCAGCCTGGGCCTGAAGGAGGCCAAGGACCTGGTGGAGGCCGGTGGCACGGTGAAGGAAGGCGTGTCCAAACAGGAAGCCGAAGAGATCAAGAAGAAGCTCGAAGCGCAGGGCGCGGTCGTCGAACTGAAGTAGCCCGTGGACGCCGTACGCCATTGGGGCGTGCGGCGCACTCGTGGTCTTCTTCGGTTCTGACGACATGCGCGGATTTGGTCGAACTCCTGCTCGCTGGTCGAGCCAAGTGTGCTCCGCCCCGGACCGGTTCGCGGTCCGGGGAAGCGGGGCCTTTTGCGTTTGGTACTGAGGGGCTGACATGACGAAGACTATGCCGATGGTGTCGTTCGGGAAGCTCGAGACGGGGATGCCGATGCCGCATCTCCTGGACATTCAGACACGCGCGTTCCAGTCGCTGCTGCAGCCCGATGGCAAGGGCGCCGAGCGCGCCGACGTCGGGCTGGAGCGCGTGTTCAAGGACCTGTTCCCGATCCAGGACGTGAACGGGAACTACTCGCTCGAGTTCGTAAAGTACGCGTTGGGCGAGCCCAAGTATTCCGTGGAGGAGTGCATCGAGCGCGACATGACGTACTCGGTGCCGCTCAAGGCGACGCTGCAGCTCGTCATCATGGAAGAGGTGGGCGAGACCACGAAGACCAAGCGGCCCAAGAACATCATCGAGAAGGAAGTCTACCTCGGCGAGCTGCCGATTCTCACGCCGCTGGGCACCTTCGTCATCAACGGCGCCGAGCGCGTGATCGTGTCGCAGCTGCACCGCTCGCCCGGGGTGGTGTTCGAGGAGAGCGTGCACCCCAACGGGCAGCGCCTGTTCTCGGCGCGCATCATCCCGTTCCGGGGCTCGTGGGTCGAATTCACGATCGACATTCACGACGTGATCTTCGTGCACATCGACAAGAAGAAGAAGTTCCCGGCGACCGCGCTGCTGCGCGCCTTCGGCTACGGTACCAATGCCGACATCCTGAAGCTGTTTTACGCGACGAAGGACATCGACATCACCGGCAAGCTCGAGGGCCGCGCGCAGAAGCGCGAGGTGCTGGGCACCCTGCTGGCGGTGGACGTCCCCGATCCCGAGAACAAGAAGGGCGAGCCGCTGGGGCGGGTGGGCGACGAGCTGACGCTCGACAAGTTCAACACCTTCCGGCGGGCCGGCATCACCAAAGTCACCGTGTTCGCGGGATACACGAGCTACGACGTGCGCGAAGACGCTCAGCCCACCAGCACGCGCGAGCGGCTGGGGCCGCACATCCTGGCGCACGACGTGGCCGATCCGGAGACCGGTGAGGTCCTGGCCGAGGCGGGCCGGGAGCTGTCCGACACCCTCAAGAAGAAGCTGATGAAGGCCGGGGTGCATCTGGTGGATGTGCTGCTGCCCGCGGGACGCAGCGAGTCGCCGTTGATCAAGAACACGCTGGTCAAGGACCCGACGCACTCGGAGGCGGAGGCGCTGGAGCAGATCTACACCCTGCTGCGCCCGGGCGAGGCGCCGAACCTCGAGACGGCGCGCCAGGCGCTGGAGCGGCTGTTCTTCCACCCCAAGCGCTACGACCTGGGCCGGGTGGGCCGCTACAAGATCAACCAGCGGCTGAAGCTCAACACGGCGAAGGACCACACGGTCCTCACCGAGGAGGACTTCATCGCGATCATCCGCTACCTGATCGAGCTGCGCGAGGGCCGGGGCAACACCGACGACATCGATCACCTGGGCAACCGCCGGGTGCGCTCGGTGGGTGAGTTGATCGCCAACCAGTTCTCGGTCGGGCTGTCGCGCATGGCGCGGCTCATCAAGGAGCGGATGAGCATCAACAACGATCCCGAGCGGATCACGCTCGACGATCTGGTGAACGCGCGCACGGTGAGCGCGGTGATCCAGGCGTTCTTCGGCAGCTCGCAGCTGTCGCAGTTCATGGATCAGACGAACCCGCTGGCCGAGTTGACGCACAAGCGGCGCCTCTCGGCGCTGGGACCGGGCGGCCTGACGCGCGAGCGCGCCGGCTTCGAGGTGCGCGACGTCCACTACTCGCAGTACGGCCGGATGTGCCCGATCGAGACGCCGGAAGGTCCGAACATCGGGCTCATCACCAGCCTGTCCTGCTACGCGCGCGTCAACGAGCTGGGATTCGTGGAGACGCCGTATCGCGTGGTCAAGGACGGCCGCGTCACCGACGACATCCGCTGGCTGTCGGCGTCGGAAGAGGAGGAGTACGCGGTGGCGCAGGCCAATGCCCCGCTCACCGAGGACGGCCGTTTCGCCGAGGACCTGGTGCTGTGCCGGAAGCGGGACGACTACCCGATGCTGCCGCCGAACCGGATCGACTTCATGGACGTGGCGCCGGAGCAGCTGGTGTCGATCGCGGCCGCGCTGATCCCGTTTCTCGAACACGACGATGCGAACCGCGCGCTGATGGGCTCGAACATGCAGCGGCAGTCGGTCCCGCTCCTCTTCCCGCAGGCGCCGCTGGTGGGCACCGGGCTCGAGGAGAAAGTGGCGCGCGATTCGGGAGCGGTGGTGATCGCCCGGCGGGCGGGCACCGTCACCCGGGTCACGGCCGATGAGATCATCATCGACACCGGCGACGAGGAACGCCGCGCGACCGACAACCCGCTGGCGAGCCTCACCCAGCACGACCGCTACCGCCTCAAGAAGTTCTGGCGGACCAACCAGGACACCGCGATCAACCAGCGGCCCCTGGTGCGGCAGGGCCAGCGCGTGAAGGCGGGCGAGGTCGTCGCCGACGGCGCCGGGACC
>DATGDE010000298.1:0-4181 GCA_035311125.1 Gemmatimonadales bacterium | reverse complement strand
CATTGAGGTTGATCGCGCAGGCCATGCCGCCAACGAGGAAGTTGGGGTGCGGGTTCTTCCCGCCGAAAATCGTGTGGACCCGGACCACGTCCCGCTGCCAGTCCAGCGCCTCGAGGTAGTGGGCGACGGCCAGCAGGTTCGCCTCGGGCGGGAGCTTGTAGCCGGGATGGCCCCAGTAGCCGTTGGTGAAGATGCCAAGCTGCCCGCTGGCGACGAACTTGGTGATCCGGTCCTTCACGCTCCTGAACCAGGTCTCGGAGTTGTTGGGCCAGGGAGAGATCGCCGCGGCGAGCTTGGCGGTCGCGGCGGGATCGGCCTTCGTGGCGCTGACCACGTCCACCCAGTCGAGCGCATGCAGGTGGTAGAAGTGCATGACGTGGTCGTGCACGTACTGCATCCCGTGGATCAGGTTCCGGATCAGGTTCGCGTTGGGTGGGATGCGGATGTCGAGCGCGTCCTCCACCGCCCGGCACGAGGCGACCGCGTGAACCACGGTGCACACCCCGCAGATCCGCTGGGTGAAGGCCCAGGCGTCCCGCGGGTCGCGGCCCTGCATGATGATCTCGATCCCGCGGAACTGGGTCGAGCTCGCCCACGCGTTGGTGATCTTCCCGCCGTCGGCCTGCGCCTCGATCCGGAGGTGTCCCTCGATCCGGGTGATGGGGTCGACGACGACTTTGGTCGCGGCCATGGTCAGGTCCTCCCGCCGGAAGTGCCGGGTCCGCCCGGCGGCTCGACTATCGGCAGCTCGCGCGCCCGCCGCCGCTCCCGCATCTGCTGGACGCCGGTGGCCGCCGCATGAGCGGCGACCCCACCCAGCGCCCCGACCGCGAGGGCCGCGCCGAGCAGGTCGACCCGCCGCTCGACGCCGAAGCCCGCAATGTCGGGGAGCCGCTCGTAGAACGGCGTCATGTTGTCCCAGAAATGGACCTCGGTGCAGCCGAGGCACGGGTGGCCGGCGCCGATCGGCCAGCTGGTGGTGTCGTTCCACTGGAAGATCGGGCAAGGGGAGAAGGTCGCCGGCCCCTTGCAGCCCACCTTGTACAGGCACCATCCGCTCCGGGCCGCGTCATCGTCGAAGGTCTCCACGAACTGGCCCGCGTCGTAGTTGGCCCGCCGGGGACACTGATCGTGGATCCGCGCCCCGTAGGCGAACAGCGGGCGTCCCTGGGCGTCGGCCGCGGGCAGCTGCCCGAAGGTGAGGTAGTGCACGACGGTCGCGGTCACCACGTCCGCGATGGGCGGACAGCCCGCGATGTTGACCAGCGGCTTGTTCTTGATGATGTCGCCGATGCCGGTGGCGCCGGTGGGATTGGGGCGCGCGGCCTGCACGCTGCCCCAGTGGGCGCAGGCGCCGACCGCGATGATGGCCGCCGCGCCCTCGGCGGTCTCCTCCAGCACCGCCTTGGCCGTCTTGCCGCCGACCATCGTGTAGATCCCGCCGTCGGCCAGCGGCACCGACCCCGTGACGACGAGCAGGAATTTGCCCGCATTCTCGGTGCGCGCCTGCACCAGCGCGCGCTCGACCGCGTCGCCGGCGGCGGCCATGAGCGCATGGCTGTAGTCGAGCGAGACCAGGTCGAGCACGAGATCGCCGATCGTGGGGTCGGCCGAGCGGAGCACGCTCTCCACGCAGCCGGTGCACTCCTGGAGCTGGAGCCAGATCACGCTGGGGCGGCGGATCTTCTGCAGCGCCTCGGCGACGCGCGGCCCCGCCAGCTCGCCGAGACCGAGGACGACGGCGAGGTTGCCGCAGAAGGCGAGGAAATCGCGCCGCGAGACGCCGCGCCGCTCGAGATGCTCGGCCAGCGAATCGCCTTCGGACCATGGGTGGGCGTGGGGAAAGAACATTGCGGGCTCCCGACTGCTCGATTGTTGAACCGGCGCCGGTGCGCGGGCGGGCCGCGCGGAAGGGAAAAACCGCCCCATAATAGCGCGCGCCCGGGCACGTCGAATGAAGATTTCCTGAAGGTTCCTTTCACCAGCCGCGCCCGCGTCCTGCGCGACCGCCTTCAGTACCCCACCTCGTCCGGATCATCCCCCGTGCGACGCCCCGCCCGTGATACCGGGCCCCGTCTCTTTCACGGGCCTGACCGCCTCGCTGCTGGCCGGCGCAGCCGCTTCGGCTGCGCCGTCCTTCGGAACGAGCCCGGTGGCGCCCATGAGGCCCATCATCGACGGGGCATTCAGCGCGTCAGCCAGCCCCGAGGGCACCACCATGAGGGAACCCCGCTTGGCTATGCTCTCGTAGAGCATGTTCATCGCGCGCAGGTTCATGGCTCCGGGTTGGTCGCGGTAGGCGCTCGCGGCCTCGACGAACTTGTGGGCGATCTCGGTTTCCGCCGTGCCGAGGATGATGCGCGACTGCCGCTCCCGCTCCGCCTGCGCCTGGCGGGACATGGCATCCTCAAGGGCGGCCGGAATGATGACGTCGCGGATCTCCACCGACTGCACATGGATTCCCCAGGCCGTCATCTTCTGTTCCAGCGCCGCCTTGAGGACCTGTCCGAGCTCCCCCCTCTGCTGGATCAGCTCCGCGAGATCGTGCTTGCCGATGGCGTCCCGCAGCGCGGTCTGCGCCGAGAGAGTGACCGCCTCGTCGTAGTCCTGTACCTCCAACGCGGCGCGCTCGGCATCGCGCACGACCCAGAACGCGATGGCATCGACATTGACCGGCACCGTATCGCGGGTGAGGCACGATTCGGCGCCGAATTCAGCGGTCCGGATTCGTTGATCGATGATGTAGGCCACCCGGTCGAGAATCGGCACGATGGCGAAGTACCCGGGGCCTCGCAGGCCCCGGTAGCGACCGAGCCGCAGGAGCACCGCCTTCTCCCACTGGTCGGTGTACTTGACGGAGGCGGCGAGGAGCACCAGCACCCCGACGCCCGCCAAGCCGACCAGTGGAGGCGCAACGCCGGCAAGGAACAGCCCTCCGGCCACGCCGGCGCCGCCAATCAGCCCTACGGCGAGAGCCGCGAGCGAGTAACGCGTGTCGTTCGGTCTGTGTGTGGTCATCTCTCTAACCTCGTGTAAGGAACGTCGGCTGGCGATGTGCCAGCCTTCGCGTCACCGTGTCCGCAGGGGCCGGACGTCTTCGCGCCGGGCGCGGGTGCTCCGCGGTCGGACCGCCCGCGCGGGGGGCGGCGCCTCCAGGTACGGACTGCGCACCTCTCCCAGCTCGATCGGCAGCGCGACGCGCACCAGCACGGTCAGGACGAACAGACCGAGCGCCCAGATGCCGGCGGTGACGCACAGCTCGACCCAGGTGGGGGTGTACTCGACGATCTCTCCCAGCGGCGAGGGAATGAAGCCGGGAATCACCAGCCCCAGCCCCTTCTCAATCCAGACGGCGATGAAAAGCGTACCGCAGGCGAGCATCAGCCAGCGCGGGGTGCGCCGGACCGGGTGGATCATGAGCCCGACCGTCGCCAGCACGTTGAGGGCGATCGCCGTCCTGATCCACGGGACCAGCGCCCGGTGCCCGCCGAGTCCGAAGAAGAGGTAGTGGGCGCTGATACCGTGATGGGTGGGCCAGTAGAATTCGTAGAACAGCTCCGAGAGCAGCATCACGAGGTTGATCTGCGCCGCCACCGTGGTGATCAGGGCCAGCTTCGCGAAGGCGCCGTCGGCGATGGGGTAGTGGGTCGTCCGGCGGATGAAATACAGCAGCAGGATCAGGAACGCCGGACCCGCGGCAAAAGCGGACGCAAGGAACCGCGGACCGAGCAGCGCGCTGCTCCAGAACGGGCGGGCCGGCAGGCCCGCCAGGAGGAACGCCGTGACGAGGTGAATGCTCACCGCCCACATCACCGAGATGTACATCCAGGGCAGGTACTTGTTCTTGGCCGGCGCGCGTCCGGCGAAGTGGCTGTAGAGGATGTAGAACGGTATGGCGAGATTCAGCGCCAGATAGCCGTTCAGAACGACGACGTCCCAGGACAGGAGCGACCGGGGCCAGTTCAGATATCCGATGCCGGGGATGAGGTGCCAGGAGGCGAACGGGTTGCCCAGGTCGGCCACCACGAACGAGAGGGCCATGACCAGCGCGGCCACCGCGACTCCCTCCGCGATGAGCACCGCGCGCCCGAAGTCCACGTTCTCAAGGACATAGGCCGGCAGCACCAGCATCATGGCGGCCGCCGCCATGCCGACGAGGAAGGTGAAGTTCGAGATGTAGA
>DATGDE010000297.1:0-9538 GCA_035311125.1 Gemmatimonadales bacterium | reverse complement strand
GGATCTGCTCGAGCGCCTTGGGCGGCACGATGAGGTCGGCCGTCGATCCGCCGGTCGCCGGCACATCCATCTTGGCCAGGCGGTGTCCGTTGGTGGCGACCATGCGCATGCGGTCCGGCCGTAACTCCCAGAGCACGCCGTTCAGGATCGGTCGGCTCTCCTCGGTCGAGGCGGCGAACGCCACGTGACCCACCAGCTTGTGGACCACACCGGCGGACGTCTGCCACGCCTTGTCGAACTTCACCGCCGGGAACGACGGAAACTCCTCCCGCGGCAGGCCCAGAAGCTTGAAGCGGGAGCGCCCGCAGTCGATGCCCACGCGCTGCTCCCCGGCGCCCGTGAACCGGATCGGCGAGGACGGCAACTCGCGCACGATGTCGCTCAGCTTCTTCGCGGGCAGGGTGACCGCACCCTCGGTGTCTACGTCCGCGGCCACGGTGGTGCTGACGGCGATGTCGAGATCGGTGCCGGACAGGCGCAGTCCCTGCTTGGTCGCCTCGACGAGCACGTTCGACAACACCGGCAGCGTCGTCTTGGCCGGGATCGCGGCCGCGACCGCGGTCAGGCCTTCCTGCAGCTGTTCCCGAGTGATCGTGAACTTCATGCCCGTGACTCCGCTCCTCCGGCAGAGGTAAGAATCCTACTGCTATACTGTATAAGAAATACTAGTAGTAGTAGTAGAGGTTAGGGACATGTGGACGGTCGTCCGAACGCCCATCCCCGCAGCGCGTTGGCTCCTGTCGTCCGTGTGGGCGCCGTGTTGGCAGAATAGTGGTTTCCCACAGAACCCGCGACATCTCACCAGCCTCCCACGTCTCCCCACATTCCCCGCGGCGAATGTTGGCTAGAGTGCGGACAACTCCTGGCGCGCCATTTCGATCCGCTCCTTGAACGTCCGGTCCCGCATCATCTGGCGCTCGACCTTGTCCACGCTGTGAATCACGGTGGAATGGTCCCTGCCCCCGAACGCCTGTCCGATTTCCACCAGCTGCATCCCCAGCATGTCCCGCGCGAGGTACATGGCCACCTGCCGGGGGATGGTAAGGGTCTTGGTTCGCGCCTTGGACCGCAGGCCCGCCGGGGTCACACCCCAGCGCCGCGCGACCACCTCCTGCACGCGATCGATGCTGGGGGTGGCCGGCCCGGCGAACGCGCTCTCCTCGCCCTGCCGGATCTTGTCGGCCAGCGCTTCGCGCGCCAGGTCGATCGTCACCTCCCGGTTCTTGAGCGACGCGAACAGTAACAGTTTGATGATGCACCCTTCCAGCTCGCGGACGCTCGAGCGGATGTGCTCGGCGATGAAGCGCAGCACGTCGTCCGGGATCGTGAGCTCCAAATGATCCTGGTACGCCTTCTTGCGCAGGATGGCGATGCGGTGCTCGAGGTCGGGCTGGCCGATATCCGCCACCATTCCCCATTCGAACCGCGAGATCAGGCGATCCTCGAGGCCGGGGATCTCCTTGGGCGGCCGGTCCGAGGTGAGCACCATCTGCTTGCGGCCCTCGAACAGGGCGTTGAACGTGTGGAAGAACTCGTCCTGGGTCATTTCCTTGCCTTCCAGGAAATGCACGTCGTCCACCAGGAGGAGGTCGATGTCGTTGCGGTA
This sequence comes from Gemmatimonadales bacterium, assembly GCA_035311125.1. Taxonomy (GTDB): domain Bacteria; phylum Gemmatimonadota; class Gemmatimonadetes; order Gemmatimonadales; family GWC2-71-9; genus DASTHG01. The sequence continues at coordinate 7,932 of DATGDE010000297.1, read as the reverse complement.
GCGGCGCCGGAACTCCGGCATGGTCCGGGCCTGGATGCTCTCGATGACTTCGTTGATGAACTGCTCGGCCCCGACGTAGAGCAAGCGGGTCTCGGGGTTGCGCTTCAGCACGGCGTGCGCGATGGCCTGCATCAGGTGCGTCTTGCCGAGTCCGGTCGCCCCGTAGATGAACAACGGGTTGTAGGTGCGGCCGGGCGCTTCCGCCACCGCGTGTGCGGCGGCGGCGGCCAGCTCGTTCGATTTGCCGACCACGAACGTCTCGAACGTGTAGCGTTCGTTCAGCGGCAGCGTGATGCTGGGCGCCGTGACGGGGACCGGTTTCGGCGCCACGAAGAAATCCATCTGTGGGCGCTGCCGCCGCTCCTCCATCACGCGGAACACGACCGGCGTCGGCTGGCCGAACACCCGCTCGGCCGCACGCGCGAGCAGCGGTGCGTGCTTCGTGTCGTTCCACTCGGCGGCGAACTGATCCGTGGTCCCCAGCACCAGGCGGCCCTCCTCCAGCGCCAGCGGCACCGCCGGCTCGAGCCAGGTGCGCACTGTCGCTTCGGGAAGCTCACGCCGCGCCTCTTCGAGAAGGCGCTTCCAGGCTTCTTTCGCTGACTGCTCCATCAAAGGGCGATGAATTTTGGTGGGACGTATTGCAAGGGCGGGGCAAAGCTATGGCCCCATGTGCAAAAGTCAACCTTGAACGGGCCTCCCCCGGCATGTAGGTTTCCCCGCCTTACTCCAGAGGGAAGCATGGGGAAGCCAACCTACCGCCCGCGTAATCGGCGGCGCATCAATAAACACGGATTCCGCGCTCGCATGAAAGACAAGTGGGGCCGCGCGACGCTCGGGCGGCGCCGCAAGAAGGGGCGGAAGCGCCTCACGGTCCAGCTCCCGTCCAAGCATCGGAGCAGCTGACGCGCGAGCGGTACTCGGCGCGTGTGCGATTGCCGCGCGGAGCCGACCTCACGCAATGCTGGGAGAACGGTCGTCGGGTGCGGATGCGCCGGTTGGACGTCGCTTGGCGTCCCAATTCGCAGGGCCACGCGCGGGCGGGGATCGTCGTTCCCCGGTTCGGGGAAACCGCGGTGGCCCGCAATCGTTTGCGGCGCCGTCTGCGCGAGATTGTGCGTCGCGATCTGCTCCGGGGCCTGCCCGCGATCGATCTGGTCGTGCGAGCGAAACCCGCGGCCTACGGCGCCCGTTTTGCGGAGTTGCGCGTCGAGCTGGCCGGAGCCGTCGAACGGATGGTTCCGTGAATCCCAGGCTCTGGCCGCGGCTCGTGGTGATGGGCCTGATTCGCGCGTACCAGTTGACGCTGTCGCACCTGATGTTCACCCAGTGTCGCTTCACGCCCACCTGCTCGCGCTACACGTATGAGGCGGTGGAACGCTACGGCGCGCTGCGGGGGAGTTGGCTCGGCGTGAGGCGAATCCTGCGATGCCATCCGTTTCACCCGGGTGGCTACGACCCGGTTCCCTAGGACCCATCCGTGGATCAGCGACGTGTCATAGGGGCGATATTGCTGATGCTGGTCATCGCCATCCTGCCGAGCCTCCTCTTCAAGCCGAAGCCGGTGCCGGTGCCTCCAGCCCGCGGGGTGATCGCGGAAAGCGGTCGCGCCGGAGCGCCCGTGGAATCCACTCCAACGCCGGCGGTCCGGGGTCCCGCGCCGTCCCCCGCCGCACCGGCCGCTGCGGCCGCTCGGCTCCCCGCCGAGACGGTTTGGGTGACGAGTCCCCTGTACCGTCTTGGCTTTACCACCCGTGGCGCCCGCCTGGTGACCGCCGAGATCGAGCAATACAAGTCGTTCGCCCTTGGTGACTCGGGGAGCCGGGTCCAACTCGTTCCCGAGGATGCGCCGCTGCTGGGCCTGCGCGTCGTCGTGGGGTCTGACACGGCATCGCTCGACGCGCTCGCGTTCACACCGGACCGCCCCGGGCTCACCGTGGCCGGCGCCGATACCACCCTCACGTTTACGGCGCCGCTCGGCTCGGGACGCGTCAGCCTGAACTACCACTTCATCCCCGGCTACTATCGCTTCATCGTGGATGGCCGCATCGAGGGGCTCGGCGGGACCGGTGCCGTCCTGCTCGTGGATCTGGGGCAGGGATTGAGATCGGTCGAGGCCGACCCGCTTACCGATTACCGCGAGTACGCGGTCGTCACCAAGGCGGACAAGACCCAGAAGACCACCTTCGCATCGCTCGATCCCGGGGAGCGCGCGATCCTGAATGGTCCGTTCGAGTGGGTGGCGCTGAAGTCGAAGTACTTCTTCACCGCCGTTCTGGCGCCGGAGCAGAACGCCCGGCCGTTCGCCGGCGCGGTCGCCACGGGGATGCCGCGCACGCCCGTGCCCACGGCATCCCTGTTTGGCACCCGGACGTCGGCGCTCGCGACCCGGGCGTCGGTGGTCACGACACTCGCGCTGCCGCCGGCGGGCACGTTCCGCTTCGAGGTGTACACCGGCCCGTTCGAGCACCAGCGGCTGTCGCAGCTGGGGCACGGCCTGGACGATGCCAACCCGTACGGCTGGTCGATCTTCCGGCCGATCATTCACCCCGTGTCGCTGGTCGTCGTCGAGATCCTGTTCTGGATGCACAAGAGCCTGCACCTGGCCTACGGCTGGGTGCTGGTGTTCTTCGGAGTGCTCGTGCGCATGCTACTGTGGCCGCTGCAACAGAAGGCCATGGAGTCGCAGATGCGCATGCAGGCCGTGCAGCCGCTGATGCAGGAAATCCAGACACGCTACAAGAACGAGCCGGAGAAACTGCAGCGCGAGATGCTGCGGCTCTACAAGGAGCACAAGGTCAACCCCTTCGGCGGCTGCCTGCCGATGCTGCTGCCGATGCCGGTGCTGCTCGCGCTGTTCTTCGTGTTCTCCAACACGATCGAGTTCCGGGGCGTGCCGTTCCTGTGGCTGCCGGATCTCTCCCGCCACGACCCGCTCTACATCATTCCGGTCGTCATGGGGATCTCCATGTTCGCGGTGTCGAAGATCGGCCAGCGCGGGCTTCCGCCCAATCCGCAGATGAAGACCATGCTGTACATCATGCCGGCGATGATGACGTTCATCTTCCTGCGCCTGGCCTCGGGGTTGAACCTCTACTACGCTGTGCAGAACCTGATCAGCCTGCCGCAGCAGTGGCAGATTTCCCAGAAGCGCCTGGCGGCGCAGAAGCGCTCCTGAGAGCGCGCAGGCGCGCCACAGGGTGCTGTCGGACCCGATCGTCGCCCTCGCTACTCCGCCCGGTCGCGGCGCGCTCGCCCTGATCCGGCTCTCGGGCCGCGGGGCGTTCGACGTCGCGGCCCGCGTGCTGCGCCCGTTCCGCCCCGATGCTCCACGCAGCGTCGTCCGTGCCACCGTCCACCACCCGCAGAGCGGCGAGCCGATCGACGACGTGCTCGCCGTGACCTACCTCGGCCCCGCGTCCTACACCGGGGAAGACATGATCGAGATATCGACCCACGGCGGGCTGCTGGTGCCGGCCGAGGTTGTGGCGGCCTGCGTGGTGGCGGGCGCACGCCCGGCCGCCCCTGGCGAGTTCACGCGCCGGGCCGTGCAGAACGGCAAGATGGACGTGCTCCAGGCGGAGGCCACCGCCGACCTGATCGACGCAGGCGCTCCCGCGCAGCGGCGGCGGGCGCTGCAGCAGCTGGAGCGGGGCCTGTCACGCCGCCTCGAGGCGCTGCGGGACGAGATCCTCGAGCTGGAAGCGCTGATCGCTTACGACATCGACTTCCCCGAGGAGGACGAAGGGCCGGTCGGCCCCGAGCGGATCGAGCGCGCCTGGCGCGTGACCCGGGATCGGGTCGCTCGCCTCCTCGCCACGGCCCCGCACGGCGAGCGGCTGCACGCGGGGGCGCTCGTGGTCATCGCGGGCGCGCCGAACGCGGGCAAGTCGTCGCTTTTCAACGCCCTGCTGGGCCGTGAACGTGCCATCGTCACCGAGATCCCCGGCACCACGCGCGACGCGATCGAGGCGCAACTCGCCATCGACGGCATGCCGTTCCGGCTCGTGGACACGGCGGGATTGCGGGAGAGCGAGGACCGCGTGGAGCGGCTGGGCATCGAAGTCAGCCGGCGCTACCTCGGCGCGGCCGATCTCGTTCTCTTCTGTGAAGAGGGAGAAGGCGGAAGAGGGGAGGGGGAAGAGGCGGCTCGGGACGAGTTCCTGGCTCACTGCACGGCGCCGGTCGTGCACGTCCGGACCAAGGTGGATCTGCCTGGGCCATCCGCCCGTCCGCCCACCCGCCCGTCCGTCGCCGTTTCAGTGGTGACGGGAGAGGGACTGCCGGAACTGGCTCGGCGCCTTGTCGAAGCGGCGTTCGGCGGCCTCGTCGCGCTCGGCGATGTGGAGCCCGTGGTCACACGGGAGCGCCACCGGGTGGCCTTGGAGCGCGCCCTGAACGAGCTCGATCTCTTCTGGATCGCGCATGGCGAGGGCGTGGACGCCGCGGCGGCGGCGACGCATCTGAGAGCCGCCGTCGGGGCGCTGGATGACTTGATCGGGGTCGTGACCCCTGAGGATGTGCTGGACCGGGTGTTTGCGAGCTTCTGCGTGGGGAAGTGAGGTCAGGCTCCTTCGCGCTTGAACTTGGCCGTCGGACGGAACGGCGGCCCAGCCTGCCACAACGCCGTGCGCTCGACGACCTGGGCGAGCGCGAAATCCTTCTCCGTCAAGCCGCCCGCGCTGTGCGTGGCGAGCGATACCTGCACCGATCCCCACTGCACCAGCAGGTCGGGGTGATGGTCCGCCGCCTCCGCGTGGAAGCCGATCGCATTGACGAGCATCAGCGTCGTCGGCCAGCCGTCGGTCTTGAAGCGGCGCCGGATCATGCCGTCTTCGTAGCGCCAGCCGGGCAGGACGCGCAGGCGCTCGCGAATCTCGGCCTCCGTGAGGGGCGTCTCGTGGGCCACGGCTAGTCCCAGCTCAGCGCTTCCCGGTAGCTCGCCGACTGCCCAAAACTCTCCTCGACTTCGATCTCGAGGGTCGACAGCTGTGCCGCCCCCTTCACCCTGAGCTCGGCCTTGAGCCGCCCCGCGAGGTACTCGGCCAGCATCTCCACCGTCGTGTTGGGAATCGGCAGCAACGCACAGTCACCGGCAGGAAACACGTAGCGCGGCCGGCTGTCGTAGGTCACCGCGACGCTCTCGCCGTTGACCTGCACCGTCACTGCCGGATTCGTGGTGGGCAGCAGCACCTTGTGGTCCAACTCGTTGGTGAGCCGCCGCATCATCTGTTTCAGCGCCACGAAATCGTAGACGTACCACGTCTCCGGCTCCAGCGTCCCCGTCAGCTCGACGCCGGCGCGGTAATTGTGACCGTGCAGGGATTCACAGCGATGGCCTGGCAACGTGATGAAGTGTGCGGCGGCGAAGACGAGGTCTTCCTTCCGCACTGAAACCTTGAAGCCGCGTCCGGAGTCGTGCATGTGCCGGGAAGATAGCGCGCGCCGCTGGCGCTGCCGGACGGTTATTCGGTCGGCGGCAGCTGCTCGGTCGCCACCCGCCACACCTCGTCCGCCAGCCACTCGAGCCGCTGCTGGGCGCGTTCCAACTCCTCTGGGGTCATGGACTTCGCGCGGCTCGCGACGTCGCGCGCGTGGCCCACCAGTTCCTCGAGGATCTCTCGCAGGGTGTAGTTGTGTCGCCGTTCCCCACCGCGCGGTGTCATGCGGTCTGGATCCCGCTGGCGCGGTCCTCGGCCTGCTGCATGTCTTCCGCGGCGGCCCGCACGGTCGCCGGCAAGCCGCGCTCGGCCACGTAGCTTTCCACCATTCGCAGTCCGAGGTAGTAGCCCGACCGCTCAGGAAGCACTTTCCCGTTGACGAGACGCGAGGCGGGGGTCATCCCGCCGGAAAGGAATCGCAGGCGCAGCCCCAGGCCGCGGCGGTCCAGCTCTGCTGCCGCCGCGCGTCGCAGGAACGCGTCGAGCTCGCGGATGCGGCGATATTGGCGGCGGCCATAGCCCAGGTACTCCCAGGGCTCGAACCCCGGAGCCGTCGCCTGCGACGTCGCGACGGCGACGCCCTCGTTGACCAGCAGCTCGCGCAACGTCGCCCGGCTGCCCGTGGTCCAGTAATCGTAGATCCCCTCTCCCTCGGCGACCAGCCGCCGCATCTCGGCCTTGCTCGTCGGCGACGTGTAGCGCACCGCGTGGGCGATCTCATGGGCGATCCACAGCGGCAGGAGATGCGGCGCCAATCCCAGCCCGTTGGTCTCGGGATTGGCCCGTCCGGTGAAGTGCTCCACACATGCGAAGGCCACACCCCGGCCGTCCACCACCAGCTCTCCGGCGTTGGCCGCTCCGACTCCGACCATCAGATAGAGATCGGTGGGGCAGTCCGCTTCGACTTGGTCCCGCGCGCGCGTCAGCGCCTCTTCGGAGATGCGCGCGACGTCGACGTCCTCCAGCAGGCGATGCAGGTCCGCGCGATCCGCGCGGACCGTTTCCCGGATGACCCGATCCGCGTGCGGTGACTCGAGATCGAGAACGTAGTTGTGCCAGTAGCTCGCGAGGACGGGACGGTGGCGTTCGAGATAGGAGTGATAGGCCGCGACGGGATCCGGCGCGGCGAGGCAAGCTAGAAATTCCGGGACGAGATTGACGAACATGTGACCGGGTGCTCCCCAATTTGGGAGCGTTATCCCGGCTCGACAAGTCTCGCTCAGCGGAGGGTGATGTCGAGTGCGACGGTCTCCGACTTGACATTTGTCGGAAGGTCGGTCACCGATAAAGTCACGCGATAGCGTCCGGTCGGAAGTCGCCCCGGCTCGATCACCAGGCGCTCGAGTGTGGCGCCGCGCCATTCGCTCTCACGATCAAACTCGAACACCACCGGCGCCGCACCCCTCTCCAGCCGAGTGACGAGCGAGCGCACTGGCGCGAAGCTGTACCGGACGCGGTAGCGCGCCCGCCCGTCGCTGTCGCGAGACAGTCCGTACAGTTCGGCGTACGTCGCGACGGCGCGACCGGCAGGGTAGGTGAGGTCGGCGGGCATCGCCTCGAGTGCCGCCGCGCGGTCGCTCAGCGCATCCCCCGGCGCCAGCACGAGACTCGACACCCCGAGGGACGCCCACGAAAACACCGGCAGTCGGACGGGCTCGCGGATTCGTCCCACTGCTCCTCCAGAATCGACGTCCAGGGCGAGTCGGTAGACGCCGGGCGGGGCCGTGAGTCGCATCAGGCCGCCCCGATCCCTGGCGACCTCGGCTTCGGCAACCGTGTCCCGCAGCACGGCCGCCGCCGTACCCGGCGTCGCCTTGACGTAGAGATCCGTGTTGCCGCTTCCCCCTTCCAGGAAGAAGGCGCTCCAGCCCCGGGCAGCGAGCGTCGCGGGGAGACTCGTCCCGTCGGTGGTGAGCAGCGTTCGGACTGCGCGCGCTTGGTGGCGGTTGACGGGCGGAGCCACGATGTGGTCGCCGTGCGCGCCCAGGGCGCCGGGAATTCCCTCGAAGCCGATCGTGAGGGGGCCGTCGGCCGTGTAATACGTCCACTCGTGGCTCGCGAAGAAATCGCCCTGCTCGCGGTCCCAGAAGTCCGGACGCCCGTGCCGCAGCCAGATGAGACCGCGGGCGCTCAGGTTGGCGAGCGCGTACACGCTGGTACGGCCTATCGTGTCGTTGTTGTCGCGCGCGTCGGCCATGAGCAGCCGCGCCGGGGAGTACCGATCGAGAACCGTGCCGCTTTCGGCGGCCGCCAGGAAGCCGTCTCGATCGTAGGAGGCCGCGAGCGCCCGGGCGGCCGGCGAGTGATGCCAGCGCACGTATGGGTGCAGCAGATGAAACATCCGCCGCACCTCCGCCATCCGGCGGAAATGTTCTGCGATGCGCTCGTTCTGCGGCGTCACCAGGTCCGGATCGCGCCGCGCCCAGAACCATTCGAAGAAGTCCTTGCGCTGCCCCGGCACGGTCGAGTCCTGCCGGGCCACCTCGGCGGG
>DATGDE010000296.1:0-10684 GCA_035311125.1 Gemmatimonadales bacterium | reverse complement strand
GGGTTGGTCTTCAAGGGCTCCGGCTTCTACATCACCGACTACAAGCGCGCCGGGGAAAAGAAGGAGAGCGAGCCGAAGCCGCCCGAGACGAAGCCGGAGTCGAAGGCGGAGTCGAAGCCGGATGCCAAGCCAGAGTCGAAGTCGAAGAAGGACTCCCACAAAAAGTGAGCCCGCACGACACCCTGCGCGCGGCGCTCGTGCGGGCCGCGGCGTCCCTCGGCGCGCCCACGACCGAGATCCTGCTCGAGCGGCCCAAGGACCCGAGCCACGGCGACGTGGCCACGAACCTCGCCCTCGCGCTCGCGAAGCAGCTCAAGCGCAAGCCGCGCGAGGTGGCCGCGCAGCTCGTGGAGGCGCTCGAGCTGCCCGCAGGACTGCTCCAGAAGACGGAGATCGCCGGCCCAGGATTCATCAACTTCTTCCTCGCGGCCGAGCAGCTGCATGCGATTCTCCCGACGGTGATCGCGACCGCGGTCGCATTCGGCAAGTCCGACGTGGGTCGCGGCGCCCCGGTGAACGTGGAATTCGTCTCGGCGAACCCGACCGGCCCGCTGCACGTGGGCCACGGGCGCCAAGCGGCGATCGGCGACGCGATCGCCGCGCTGCTCGAATGGACCGGCTGGAAGGTCACCCGCGAGTTCTACTACAACGACGCCGGGACCCAGATCGCGAACCTCGCGCTCTCCGTGCAGGCGCGCATCGCCGAGCTGCGCGGTCGCTCGGCCGAGATCCCCGAGGGCGGCTACCACGGCGAATACATCAGGGATATCGCGAAGCGCTACGCCGTCGCCTATCCCGGAGACCAGGACGGCGCCGATCTCGAGGCGATCCGTCGCTTCGCCGTCGATGAGCTGCGCCAGGAGCAGGACAGGGACCTGCAATCCTTCGGCGTGAAGTTCGACGTCTACTTCCTCGAGTCGTCGCTGTACACGGATGGAGCGGTCGAGAAGACTGTGCAACAGCTGCAAGCCGCCGGCCACACCTTCGAGGAAGACGGTGCGCTGTGGCTCCGCACGACGGATTTCGGCGACGACAAGGACCGCGTGATGAAGAAAAGCGCGGCCAAGGGCGGCGACTACACCTACTTCGTCCCCGACGTCGCCTACCACGTGAACAAGTGGAAACGTGGCTTCACCCGCGCCATCAACGTGCAGGGCGCCGATCATCATTCGACCGTGACACGCGTGCGGGTGGGCCTTCAGGCGCTCGAGATGGCGATCACCCCGGGGTACCCCGAGTACGTGCTGCACCAGATGGTGACCGTCATGAAGGGCGGCGCGGAGGTGAAGATCTCCAAGCGCGCCGGCAGCTACGTCACCGTGCGGGACCTGGTGGACGAAGTCGGGGCCGACGCCCTGCGCTTCTTCTATCTGATGCGCCGCTCGGAATCACACCTCGTTTTCGATGTGGACCTCGCGAAGTCCCAGACCGAAGAGAATCCGGTCTACTACGTGCAGATGGCGCACGCCCGGATGAGCGGCATCTTTCGCGTCGCCGCCCGGGCGCCGGAGACGGCGACCCCGGACGGCGCCGACCTCGCGCTGCTCGCCGAGCCGGACGAGCTGGATCTCATGAAGGCGCTCGCCGAATGGCCGGCGATCGTCCAGGGCGCGGCGGCGGCGCTCGAGCCGCACCGCGTCACCGGCTACCTCGAAACCCTCGCCCGGCTGGCCCATGCCTGGTACCACAAGCATCGCGTCCTGGGAGAAAAGGAAGAAGCGGCCCGTCTCGTGCTGGCGCGCGCCGTGCGCCAGGTGTTGGCCAACGGCCTCACCCTGCTCGGCATCAGCGCCCCGGACCGGATGTAGCCCATGACTCTCCTCGTCGTCGGCTCGATCGCGCTCGACTCGGTCGCCACGCCCTTCGGCCAGACCGCCGACGCCCCGGGTGGCTCGGCCACTTTCTTCGCCGCCGCGGGATGCCTGCTGCATCCGGTCCAGGTCGTCGGCGTCATCGGCTCCGACTACCCGCTCGGCGTGCTCAAGCAGCTCGAGACGCGCGGCGTGGACTTGTCCGGCGTCGAGCAGGTGGACGGGGAGTCGTTCCGCTGGAAGGCGAAGTATTCCTACGACCTCTCGAGTCGCGAGACGCTCGACACGCGGCTCGGCGTGTTCGCCCACTTCCGGCCCAAGATCCCGGCCGCCTTCCAGCAGGCGAAATACGTCTTCCTCGGCAACATCGACCCGGGACTGCAGCTTGGCGTGCTGGACCAGGTCACCGAGCCGACGCTCGTGGCGTGCGACACGATGAACTACTGGATCAACTCGAAGAAGGACCTGCTGCTCGAGCTGCTGCGCCACATCGATATCCTGATGGTGAACGACACCGAGGCGCGCGAGCTCTCGGGCGACTGGAACATCTATCGCGCCGCGCACTGGATCCTGGAGCGCGGTCCCAAGCGCGTCGTCATCAAGCAGGGGGAGCACGGCGCCCTGCTGGTGGACCCGGAGTCCACCTTCAAGGTCCCGGCGTACCCGCTGCAGGAAGTGTTCGACCCGACGGGCGCGGGCGACGCGTTCGCCGGCGGCTTCATGGCCTACCTGGCCACCGCCGGGACCCTCGCGACCCCGGTACTGCGCCGCGCCATGGTGTACGGCGCGGCCATGGGCAGCTTCGCCGTCGAGGCGTTCGGCATCCAGGGCTTCGACCTGGTGAAGCCGGAGGACGTGCGCGCCCGGGTGCGGGCCTTCAAGGAGCTGGTGCACTTTGACCTCGAGTGACCGCTACGCCTCGGCCGGCGTGCATCTCGACGCCGCCGATCAGGCCAAGCACCGCATCCAGGCGCTGGTGGCGAAGACGCGCACATCGCTCTCCCTCGGGGCGCTGGGTGGATTCGGCGGCATGGTGCGCGTGCCGGAAGGGTTCACGTCCCCGGTCCTCGTGATGAGCACCGACGGCGTGGGCACCAAGGTCCTGGTGGCCGCGCTCGCGGGCGTGCACGACACCGTTGGCGAGGATCTCGTGAATCACTGCGTGAACGACATCCTGGTGCACGGCGCGCAACCGCTCGCGTTCATGGACTACATCGCGAGCGGTCACCTGGTGCCGGAGGTGGCGGAGGGGCTGGTGCAGGGGATCAGCCGCGGCTGCCTGGCGCACGAGATGACGCTGGCCGGCGGCGAGACCGCCGAGCTCCCCGATCTGTACGCCCAGGGGCACTACGATCTCGCCGGCACCATCGTCGGCATTGTAGAGGAAGGGGCGGCGCTCCACGGCGACAAGGTCCAGCCGGGCGACGCCCTCGTGGGGTATGCCTCGAGCGGGCTGCACACCAACGGCTACACGCTGGCGCGCCACATCGTGTTCGAACGGCTGCAGCTCGGCGTGCAGGATCGGTTTCCCGACACCGAGGCGAGCGTCGCCGAGGTCCTGCTCGCCGTGCACCGCAGCTACTGGGAAGCGGTGCGGCCGGTGCTGCCGCGCGTGCACGCCCTCGCCCACATCACGGGCGGCGGGATCGCGGGCAATCTCGTCCGCGTGCTGCCCGCGGGGTGCGAGGCGGTGGTGGCGGCGGGATCCTGGTCGTGGCCGCCCGTGTTTCGCGTGCTGAAGACCGCGGGCGACGTCTCGATTCCCGAGATGCGCCGCGTCTTCAACCTCGGTATCGGGATGATCGGTGTCGTGGCGCGGGACGACGTCGACGACACGCGCCGCTCGGCCGAGCGCGCCGGCGTGCGCACGTGGATCATCGGGGAGGTGGTACCGGGAGAGCGCGGGGTGAAATTCTCGGAGAGATGAAACGGGATCCGGGACCCGGGGTCAGGGATCCGGGTATCGGGCCCCGGACCCTGGACCCCGAACTCACTGGAGGTGGGAGTGCAACGAAAGTTCGTCACACTGGCCGTCCTGTCGTCTCTCGCCGCAATTGCGCCGCTCCACGCCCAGTGCACCGGCAACCCGGCGGTCGTCGCGGTGTGCAATCGCGCGGTTGACGCCTTGAAGGCGTTCCATCCGGCAGTCGGACTCGTCATCGCGGGCGGCGATCCCGTCCTGGGCGGCGCCCGCGCGTTCGACGGCTTCGGTCACTTCTTCCTCTCGGCTCGCGTGAACGCGGCGAAAGTCACGGCCCCGAACCCCGACACGGCGGCCGGGCGGACCTCGCTCAAGGGCGTCGTGCCGGCGCCGATCGTCGAGGGCGGCGTGGGGCTGTATCGCGGTCTTTCGAGCGGGCTGCTCGCTGTGGACGGCCTGGTTTCGGCCACACTGGTCCCCACCCATGTCGTAGACAAGCTCGACGTGGATCCGGGCGCCACGCGGCTCGGCAGCATGGCGCTGGGGTTGGGCTATGGCGCGCGCATCGGCATCGTGCGCGGATTGTTCCCGATCCCGTCCATGTCCATCAGCGTGATGCGTCGCTCCCTGCCACGGGTCACCTACGGCCGGCTCGCGCCTTCCGCGTTGTCGCCGGGTGATGCATTCGAGTTCGGTGCCGACGTGCAGGCCACGACCTGGCGCTTCGTCGCGGGCTATCACCTCGCGCTGACCGACCTCGCGGTGGGGCTCGGCTTCGACCGCTACACGTCGCACGGCCAGCTGCGCTACTACGACAATCCGCCGCTCAACAGCGTCGCGACCGTGCCGTTCGATCCCGTGAACGAGCGGCAGCTGATCTTCGGCGACGCCGCCTTCCACCTCGCCGCCGTCACGATCGGCGCCGAGCTGGGCTGGCAGACGGGCGAGAATCAGCGGTTGAGCACCATCTACACCGACTTCGACCCTACCGCGGGGCACCTGTTTGGCGGCGTCGGCCTCCGTTTCGGCTTCTGACGAAGCGCTGGAGCGCTCGGCGATGCAGCGCGCGCTCGAGCTGGCCCGCCGCGGCTGGGGGCGCGTCTTCCCCAATCCGCTGGTGGGCGCGGTCGTGTTGCGCGACCGGATGGTGGTGGGAGACGGCTGGCACGCCGAGTTCGGCGGAGACCACGCGGAGGTGGTGGCGCTGCGCGCCGCCGGCTCGCGCGCGGGCGGGGCCACGCTCGTGGTGACGCTCGAGCCGTGCGCGCATCACGGCAAGACGCCGCCGTGCACCGAGGCGATCCTCGCCGCGGGGGTGCGGCGGGTCGTGGCGGCGGTGCGCGATCCCGACGCGGCGGCCCGCGGCGGTCTCGAACGGCTGCAGGAGGCCGGGCTCGAAACCGCGACGGGCGTGCACAAGGAGGCGGCCGTCGCGCTCAACGCGCCGTTCTTCTTCGTGCGCGAGAACCAGACGCGGCCGTTCGTGGCGCTGAAGCTCGCGACGTCCATCGACGGCCGCATCGCCGACGTGGGCGGCCGCTCGCAGTGGATCTCGGGGCCCCAGGCGCGCGACTGGGCGCACTGGTTGCGCGCCGGGTTCGACGCGATCGCGGTGGGCGGCACGACCGCCGCGCGCGATGATCCGCAGCTCACCGTGCGGGGCGGCATCGTGCCGCGGCGCGCGCCGGTGCGGATCGTGTTCGACCGCCGCGCCAGCCTGAATCCCGCCTCGAAGCTCGCGCGCACCGCGGGCGATCCCGCGACGTGGGTCGTGGCCTCGGAGGAGGCGCCGGCCGAAAACATCCAGGGTCTCGAAGCGTCGGGCGTGCGCGTGTTCCGACCGCGCTCGCTCGCCGAAGGGCTCTCCGAGCTGCGCGCCGCCGGGATCGAGTCCCTGTTGTGCGAGGGCGGCGGCGCGCTGGGCGTGGGGCTCCTGGCCGACAACCTGGTGGACCGCCTCTACTGGCTGCAGGCGCCGGTGTGGCTCGGGGCGGGCGGCGTGCCCGCATTTCCGGGCGTGGCCGATGCAGCGCTGCCCGAGGCGCCGCGCTGGATACCGGTGGAGCGCCGCCCCCTGGGCTCCGATACATTATTGGTATTGGACCGGCGGCTATGTTTACCGGAATCGTAGGTGCGGTCGGGAGGGTGGCGAAGGTGACCGGCCCCCGGACTCCTGGCCCAGGCGGCGTGGTGCTGGAGATCCGTACCTCGTTCCGGAACCTGAAGCGCGGCGAGAGCATTGCCGTCAATGGCGCATGCCTCACCGTGGAAAAAGTCACCCGAGGCGGGTTCACGGTGCGGGCGGTGGATACGACGCTCGACCGGACGCTGTTCGGGGAGTACCGGGTGGGGCGCAAGGTGAATCTGGAGCGCGCGGTGCGTGCGGCCGACCGCCTCGGCGGCCACCTGGTGCAGGGGCACGTGGACGGTGTGGCCACGGTGGGCCGCGTGATGCCGCAAGGCGAAGCGGTGGTGGTGGAGCTGCGGGTGCCCGAGACAGTGCGGGCGGTCTGTATCCCACAGGGCTCGATCACCGTGGACGGTGTGAGCCTGACGGTGAACGCGTTGCCCGATGGAGCACCGTTGCTGGTGCAGGTGTCGCTCATCCCGTTTACGCGGGAGCACACGACGCTTGGGGACCTGCAGCCGGATGCGCGGGTGCACGTGGAAGGCGACGTGATCGGAAAGTACGTGAGGCAACTATGCCGTTCGGAATGATAGAGCAGGCGATCGCCGACATTCGCGCGGGCAAGCTCGTCATCGTGGCGGATGACGAGGCGCGCGAGAACGAGGGCGACCTGGTGGGCGCGGCCGACAAGGTGACGCCCGCGATGATCAACTTCATGGCCACCTACGGGCGGGGGCTGATCTGCCTGCCGCTCCTGCCGGAACGCTGTCAGGCGCTGGGCCTGCCCCAGATGGCCGAGCACAACACCGAAGCGCACGAGACCGCGTTCACGGTCAGCGTGGACGCGGCGGCGCGCTTCGGCGTCACCACCGGCATCTCAGCGGCCGATCGCGCCGCCACGATCCGGGTGGCGATCGATCCCGCCACGGTGCCGCAGGACCTCCGCCGCCCCGGCCACGTGTTCCCGCTGCGGGCGCGTCCGGGCGGCGTGCTGCAGCGCGTGGGGCAGACCGAGGCGAGCGTCGATCTGGCGCGGCTCGCCGGGCTGTACCCGGCGGGCGTGATCTGCGAGATCCTCAATCCCGACGGGACCATGGCGCGGCGTCCGCAGCTCGAGCGGTTCGCGGCCGAGCAGGGGCTGACCTTCGTGACGATCGCGCAGCTCGTGGCGTACCGTCTGGCGCACGAGCGGCTGGTGCATCCGGTGGCCGAGGCGCGGCTGCCCACGCCCTACGGCGAGTTCCGCATCGTCGGCTACAGCAACGACGTGGACGCGGCCGAGCACGTGGCGCTGGTCTACGGCGACGTGCGCGGCCAGCAGAACGTGCTCGTGCGGATGCACTCCAAGTGTCTCACGGGCGACGTCTTCGGGTCGGCGCGCTGCGACTGCGGATGGCAGCTGCAGAGCGCCCTGCGCACCATCGCGGCCGAGGGGCGCGGCGTCGTGGTCTACCTCGACCAGGAAGGCCGGGGCATCGGGCTGCTCAACAAGCTCAAGGCCTACGAGCTCCAGTACGCCGGCGCCGATACGGTCACCGCGAATCTGCAGCTCGGGTTCAAGCCCGATCTGCGCAACTATGGCATCGGCGCGCAGATCCTGCTGGACCTGGGGCTGAGCTCGATCCGGGTGCTCACCAACAATCCCAAGAAGCTGGTGGGCCTCGAAGGGTACGGGCTGGAGATCGTGGAGCGCGTGCCCATCGTACCGCCGCCCTCCGACGAGAACCGCGCCTACCTGGACGTCAAGCGCGACAAGCTCGGCCACCTGCTCACCCACTGACCACCGTGGCGCAGCATCCGCGCGTGGCCATCGTCGTCAGCCGCTACAACGAGCTGATCACGCGTCGCCTGCTCGACGGCGCGCGGGACGCCCTGCGCGAGGCGGGAGTCCCCGACTCGCACGTCGAGGAGTTCTGGGTGCCGGGCGCGTTCGAGCTCCCGGTGGCGGCCGAGGAGGCCGCGGTCTCCGGCCGGTTCCGGGCGATCGTGGCGCTGGGCTGCGTGATCCGCGGCGAGACGCCGCATTTCGAGTACGTGGCGGGTGAGGCGGCGCGCGGGCTCGGCAACGTGGCGCTGGCGCACCGCATCGCCGTCGGCTTCGGCGTCCTGACCACCGAGAATCAGTCGCAGGCGGAAGCGCGGGCGGGCGGCGCCGCAGGCAACAAGGGGCACGAGGCCGCGACGGCGGCGCTTCAGGCGGCGGACGTCCTGCACCGGCTGCGCCGTGGAACGGCCCGAGACTAAGGCGCGCGCCCGCGCGTTGCAGCTGCTCTACGCGTGGGACCTCTCCGGGCACCCGTCGATCGACACGGTCGCCACCCGCCTCGCCAGAACCTACGGCCACATCCCCGAGGGCTATGATCGCGGCGCCGAGCTCGCGGCGCGCGCGGTCGCCGGCCAGGAGGAGTACGACACGCAGCTGTCACGGCTCTCCGAGCACTGGCGGCTGGAGCGTGTCGGTGTGATCGAGCGGAACATCCTGCGCCTGGCCATGGCGGAGCTCGACGAGGGCAAGACGCCGGCGCGCGTCGTGGTGGATGAAGCGGTGAAGCTGGCCCACTGGTTCGGCGGCGGCCGCTCGCCGGCGTTCGTCAACGGGGTGCTCGATGCGGTGGCGCGGGAGTTGGGCAGGTTGTGAGAATCCTGCTGGTCAACTGGAACGACCGCGAGAACCCGCACGCCGGCGGGGCCGAGATTCACCTGCACGAGATCTTCGGCCGGCTGGCCCGCCGGGGTCATCGGGTGGATCTGGTGGCGAGCGGCTGGCCCGGTGCCACGGAGACGACGGAGCTCGACGGCATCCGGGTGCGCCGCGTCGGTGGGCGCTCGAGCTTCGCCGTGTTGGCGCGCGGCGCGGTGCGCCGGGCGCTGCGGCGGCCGGACGGATACGACGTGGTGGTCGAGGACATCAACAAGCTGCCGTTGTACCTGCCGTCGCTCACCGCTCTGCCGTTCTGCGCCGTCGTGCCGCATCTGTTCGGGACCACGGCCTTCGTAGAGGCGAGCTGGCCGGTGGCGGCGATCGTCTGGGCGGCCGAGCTGGCGATCCCGCGCGCCTACGCGCGCGCCGCCTTCCACGTCATCAGCAACAGTACGCGGGACGATCTCGTGGCCCGGGGCATAGCGTCCGAGCGGATCGAGGTCATCTACCCGGGGATCGACGCGACGTGGTACTGCCCCGATCCCGGGACGCCGCGTGCGACGCGGCCCACGTTCCTGTACGTCGGCCGCCTGAAGCGTTATAAAGGAGTGGATATCGCGTTGCGGGCACTCGCCTTGGCGCGCGCCGCGGGGGTGGACGCCACCCTCGAAATCGCGGGGACGGGCGACGATCGCCCGCGGCTGGAGTCGGAGGTGCGTCGGCTGGCGCTCGCCGCGGCCGTGCGCTTTCTGGGCTTCGTACCCGAGGAGGAGAAGCGTCGCCTGCTGCGGTCGGCCTGGGCGGTGGTGTTCCCCAGTCCCAAGGAAGGCTGGGGCATCTCGAACGTCGAGGCCGCCGCCTGCGGGACACCGGCCCTGGCTTCCGACAGTCCCGGCCTGCGCGAGACCGTCCGCCACGGTGAAACGGGTTTCCTCGTGCCGCACGGGGACGCCGCGGCGCTCGCCCGGCGCATCGAAGAGCTGGCCCGGGATCCCGCGCTCGTCGCGCGCCAGGGAGCGGCGGCGCGCGCCTTCGCACTCCCGCTCACGTGGGACCGCGCGGCGGAATTGACCGCCGCCCATCTCGAACGGGTCATCGCCCCACGGAGGTGAACCTCATGCGCATCACCGTCACCGCCCGCCATTGTGACGTGACACCCGACTTGCGGACGCGCGCGCGGGACCTCGTGGAACGGCTCGCCAAAGTCGCGGCCCGCCCGCACGACGGCCGGGTGATCTTCAGCGACAATCACGGGGTGGCCGCGGCGGAGCTGCGGCTGCATACCGTGCGCGGCGCCGTGCTGGTGGGGCGGGCCGAAGGCGTCGACCATCGCACCGCGCTGGACCGGGCGGCCGCCCGGGTGCGCCGCCAGCTCGACAAGTCGCCCGCCAAGCGTTCCGGACCGGCCCGGCGGCGCGCGATGTCGCGCGAGGCCGAGTGACCCAGCAGCCCCGCGTCCGCGATCTCCTGGCCCGCAAGGGAGCGCTCGAGCTCGAGTCGCTCACCGGGGAGCTGGGACTCGATCGCGAGATTCCCTCGTCGGAGGCCTCGAGTCCCGGGCTCGTGCTCGCGGGGTACACCGCGCGCTTCGTGGGCGACCGCATCCACATCCTGGGCGAAACCGAGATCAGCTACCTCGGCTCCCTCGATTCCGCCGAGCGGCGCAGCACGCTGGAGCGCTTCTTCAAGTTCGATCTGCCCTGCGTGGTGATCACCAAATCGCAGGAGCCGCCCGCGGAGCTGCTCGAGCTGGCGGCTGCCAAGCAGGTGGCGGTGATCCGCACCACGCTCAAGACGGCCGAATTCTACCGGCGTCTGAAGCCGTTTCTGGACGACGTGTTTGCACCCGCCACGACGCTGCACGGCTCGCTCGCCGACGTCTACGGCGTCGGGTTGCTGTTCATGGGGCGATCGGGCATCGGCAAGAGCGAATGCGTGCTCGACCTGGTCGAGCGCGGCCACCGGCTGGTGGCGGACGATCTGGTCCACGTCTCGCGTCGCGGGGCGGACGTGCTCATCGGCAAGGGGCACGAGCTGCAGCGGCACCATATGGAGATCCGCGGCATCGGGATCATCGACATCTCGGCGCTCTTCGGCATCCGGGCCATCCGGCAGCAGAAGCGCATCGAGGTCGTGGTGCAGCTCGAGGATTGGGACGCCTCCCGCGAATACGACCGCACCGG
>DATGDE010000295.1:0-8102 GCA_035311125.1 Gemmatimonadales bacterium | reverse complement strand
GGCGGCGGCGTGGGCGCCCGCCGCGCCGCCCACCCCACCCCATGCCAGCGCCGCGGCGGCGATGACTGCGCCCTCGATCAGGGCCGCCACGAGAATCAACCGCCGCGAGGCGCCGACCGCGCGACGCACCGCCAGCTCGGTGACGCGCGAGCCCCCTCGCGCGAACGCCACCGCCAGGAGCGACAGCGCGGCCACGCACAGCACGCCCACTGCCACGAGCAGGAGGAGGTGGAACAGATCGGTCGTGGCCGCTGCGCGCAGCTCGTTCGGTCCGGTGGCCAGGCTGCTGCGTCCCAGCCCCAGATCCGCGACGCGGAGCAACGGCGCGCGCAGTCGTCCGACGAGCGCCGTAACGGGCAGTGCTGCCACCAGGCCGATACCCGCCGCGGCCGTCAGCAGGACGGCCGTTCCCCAGTAGGCTCGGAGGGCCCAGCCGGCTGGGGCCGTCGCGCGCCGCAGCAGGCTACCCAGCACCGCGATCACTCTTGGTCCTCCGGCGGCATGGAGTGGCGGAGAGAACCACTGGGGCGGGAGGATTCGAACCTCCAACCTCCCGGTTAACGGCCGGGCGCTCCGCCAGTTGAGCTACACCCCAAACAGCGCAGGGAGCACGGAGCAGTCACATCCTGCTCACTGCTCTGTGCTCACTGCTCGTACGTATCGATTTGCGCTCGCTGTAGCTGCCCCGAGTAATCCACGTAGCAGACCTTGGTCTCCGAATAGAAATCGTAGACCTCCCAACCACCTTCGCGGTGGCCGTTGCCGGTCTGCTTCACGCCCCCGAAGGGAAGATGGGCCTCGGCCCCGATGGTCGGCGCGTTGATGTAGGTGATGCCGTTGTCGAGATCCTGCATCGCCCGGAACGCGGCGTTCACGTCGCGCGTGTAGAGCGAGCTGGACAGGCCGTATTGCACGTCGTTGTTGACCCGAATCGCCTCATCCAGCGACCCGACCTTGACGGCCGAGAGCACCGGGCCAAAGATCTCCTCCTGCTCGACGCGCATCCCTGGCTTCACCCCGGCGAGCACGGTGGGTTGGTAGAACGACCCCGCGTCCAGCTTCGCCCCCGTTGCCCGGACGCCACCGACCGCGACCGAGGCCCCCTCCCGTTTGCCGATCCCGACATACTCGTCCACCTTCTGCAACGCTTCCTCGTGGATCAGGGGCCCCACCTCCGTGTGATCGTCCAGCCCGGACCCGAGCCGGAGCTTCCCGGCGCGATCCGCCAGCATCTGAAGGAAGCGGTCGTGGATCTTGTCGTGCAGGACGAGCCGGCTCGTCGCCGTACACCGCTGGCCGGTGGTGCCGAACGCGCCCCACAACACGCCATCCAGCGCCAGATCGAGGTCGGCATCGTCCATGACGATCATGGCGTTCTTGCCGCCCATTTCGAGCGACAGCCGCTTGTGCAGGCGACCGCACGTGGCGCCGATCACCGACCCGACCTCGGTGGATCCGGTGAAGGAGATCACCGGCACATCGGGATGCTCGATGAGCGCCTTGCCGACCACCGAGCCCTGCCCGTGCACGAGCTGAACGGCTTCCGGCGGCAGGCCGGCCTCGAGCAGCACTTCCACCAGCAGATGTCCGGTGTGCGGCACATCCTCGGCGGGCTTGAAGATCACCGCGTTGCCGCACAGCAAGGCGGGGAACGTCTTCCAGGTCGGGATCGCGAGGGGGAAGTTGAATGGCGTGATGATGCCGGCCACCCCGATCGGTCGCCGGAAGCTCATCGCCCACTTGTTGCGCAGCTCGGAGGGAACGACCCGGCCGAACAGCCGGCGCCCCTCGCTCGCCGCGTAGTACGCCGTGTCGATGCCCTCCTGGACGTCGCCCCGCGTCTCGGCGAGCACCTTGCCCATCTCCCGGGTCATGGCGCGGGCGATCTCCTCCTTCCGGCGCACCAACAGGTCGCCGACCCGTTGCAGCACCTGCCCCCGCAGCGGCGCCGGCGTCCTCGACCAGCGCGCGAACCCTTTCCGGGCCGACGCGACGGCGCGCTGCACGTCGTCGGGCCCCGAGCGCGGGAAACAGCCGATCAGATCGTTCCGATCGGCCGGATTGCGGTTCTCGAAGTAGGCGCCCGTGCTGGGCGCCACCCACTCACCATCGATGAAGTTCTTGAAGTTCTCGGGCATTGGATTCTCGCTGTCGGCCATCGGTCATCGGCTATCGGCTGGGAGCTGGCCGATAGCTGTTAGCCGATAGCCGCATTTCAGGGACAGAACCACGTGGCGGCGGCCTTCGCATATCCTACACGAGGCAGAACCACTTCCGCCGCCAGTACGAGCCCCCAGATCACCAGGAGTTGCGACAGCACGTGGGCCAGGCCCATGCGGCGCTTCCACGACGACAGGCCGCTCCACACGCCGGCCACGATCACCGCCAGCACGCCGACCATGTAGAAAAGGAGCTTGAACCCGCAGGCGTGACTGTAGGGCCAGAACGGCATCCCGATACCGACGAGGAGACCGAGCCCCACCCGGGCCCACGTGCCGAGGCGGGAGCCGCTGTCCCGAGGTGCTCCCGCAGCGGAGCTGACCGGCGCGCGCTTGGCGGACGCGGCTGCGGCCATCTGCTCCTCGCGGTGCGTCGGCAGCTGGTTCAACAGCCGATCGACCTCCTTGAGCTCCTTGTCCCAATCCCGCTCCTGGTCCTTCTTGGCCACTAGTTCTCCCGTGCCAGACGATAGCGTTCGATCTTCTTGTACAGATTGCTCCGGGGCATCGCCAACGTACGCGCCGTTTCCGAAACGTTCCAGTCGTGCTCTTTCAGCTTCGCGAGGAGATAGGCCCGCTCGGCGGCCTGCTTGAACTCCTCGAAGGTGCCGGCCCGCAGGAACGCCCCCGTCGCCGCGACTTCACCGGCGGCCACCGTGCGCCCCCCATCGCCCACCAGGCGCTCGACATCTGCCTCCGTCACCACGTCGGCCTGCGTGAGAATCAGCAGCCGCTCGACGGCGTTGCGCAGCTCCCGGATGTTCCCGGGCCAGTCGTGCGCCGCCAGGCGCTTCAGCGCGGCGGGATCGAACTCTTTGGGTTTCAGTCCGGTCCGTCCCGAGGCGCAGAGCTGGTCGCTGAAATGCTGCACCAGCTGGGGGATGTCGCTGCGCCTGGCGCGCAACGGGGGAAGCTCGATCGGGACGACGTTCAGCCGGTACAGGAGATCTTCCCGGAAACGACCCTCCGCAATTTCGTGCTCGAGGGTCTTGTTGGTCGCGGCGATCACGCGGACGTCCACCTGCAGCGGCTTCCCCGATCCCACCCGGGAGATCACCCCTTCCTGCAGCGCCCGCAACACCTTGGCCTGCGCCGACAGACTCATGTCGCCGACTTCGTCGAGGAACAGCGTGCCGCCGTCGGCCAGCTCGAACTTGCCCGCACGATCCGCGACGGCCCCGGTGAAGCTGCCCTTGATGTGACCGAACAGCTCGCTCTCGATCAGCTCGGTGGGGATCGCCGCGCAGTTCACCTCCACGAACGGCCCCCGCGCGCGCGCGCTCAGATCGTGAATCGCGCGCGCCACCAGCTCCTTCCCCGTGCCGTTCTCGCCGGTGATGAGAACGCGGGCCGGCGTCGGGGCAACCTTCTCGATCCGCTCGATCACGCCCGTGATGGCCTTGCTCGATCCCACGATCTCGTAGCGCGCCTCCACTTCGGCGCGGAGCCGCACGTTCTCCACGGCGAGCTCCAGCTGCTGCAGCGCATTGCGCAGCGTCAGCAGGATGCGATCGGTGTCGAGCGGCTTCTCGAGGAAGTCGTAGGCGCCGAGCTGCGTCGCCTCCACGGCCGTCTGGATCGTGCCGTGACCGGAGATCATCACCACCTGGGCGTGGGCGTCATGCTCGCGGAGCCGCTTGAGCACCTCGAGTCCGTCCAGCCCCTGCATCTTGACGTCGAGGAAGACCAGATGGGGCCGGAACTCCGTGTAGGCCTGCAGCGCGTCCATGCCCGACGCGCAGGTCTGCACCTCGATGTCCTCGAACTCGAGCACCTGCTTCAGGGCCTCGCGCACGCCCTTTTCGTCGTCCACCACCAGGACCCGCCGGCTCATGAGTGCCGCCGGCGGTACAGGACGACGCGCGCCGGGTGAATCGCCACATCGGCGATGGCGGGGTCCACCCGTAACGCGACGGCGCCGCTCGAGTCGGCGCCGGCCGCCTGGCGTGCGAGCGACCGCACCGCGGGCGGCGGGAACGGGAACCCGCGCAGGCTCAGCTCGCGCACCGTCCAACGGGCCAGGCCGGGGCGCTGGATCGACACCGGGCCCGCGATGCGCAGCGGCTCGCGATCGGCCAGGATGCCGTGCAGCGGCCCCAGGGCTTCGCGGGGAATCAGCCGGGTATCGAGTCGCGCATGCACCGCCAGCATTCCCTCCCCCAGCTCGACGCGCAGCGAGTCGAACGAACGACGCACCGACCAGTCGATCCCGCTGCCCACGAGCGACGCCATCTCGTTGGGTGTCAGCACCACCGAATCCGGTCCCCGAGCGCGCCCCAGCGCCGCCAGCTTGCTCTGGGCCGAGGCGAGTGCCGCGGGCGTGGGCGCGCCGATTCCCGAATCAGGCGACACCGTCGGCAGTGGAGTGGGGCGCCGCCCCAGAAACCGCTCAATGGCGTGCCCCAGCGGCTCGCGGTACCACCAAGCCGCCGCCACTCCCAGGAGCAGAAGGAGGAAGACGAAGAGCCGGAAGACGCCCCTAAGACAGCCGCTCACGATGCACCGTGTGATACACCGACCCTTCGGGACCGGGCTTGCTCTGCACCAGGTCCACGCCATCGAGCACGGCCTCGGCCTCGACGCGCACTCCCTCCAGCACCCGGTCCATAGCCTCGAAATCCCGGGGCCGGGCGTTGCGCCGGGCGCGTCCGACGGTCAGGTGTGGTCGAAAGGGACGTCCCTCGGTCGGAAACCCCAGCGCGGCGAAGCCGCTTTCTACCTGGTGCGCCAGCAGCTCGAGCAACGGGTCCGGCTCCACGCCAGCCCAGAAGACCCGTGGTCGTGACGGATCGGGGAACGCACCGGCTCCTCGCACTACCAGGGAAATCGGGCGCACCCCCGTTGCCGCCGCCCCCATGGCCCCGATGAGCTCGTCCCCGCGCTCGTCCGGCACCTCCCCCAGGAACTTCAGGGTGAGGTGAACCCCCTCGGGAGAGACCCATTTCACGGGCAGGTCACGCAGGCGCACCGCTCGGAACGCTTCCCATATCGCGCGCTGCACGGGCGGCGGTGGCGTGAGAGCGACGAACAGCCTCACCGGCCGCGGGCGTCGCGGAGCAGGCTGCCCCGCCGGTAGCCGCGCGGATCGATTTCCACCGCTGCGAAACCCACGTCATGCAGCCGCGCGGCGATCTCGGGCTCGCGCGCCTGCACCCAGGGAATCCACTCTGCTTCGACCTCGATCCACCCGGCATCCCCATGGTGTCGCACCCGCAGGTCACCCTTTACGCCCATCCCCCGCAACACCGCTTCTCCTGCTTCGACCTCCCGCAGCCGCCGGGGCGTGATCTGCAGTCCGTAACGCACGCGACTCGCCAGACAGGGCGCGGCGGGCGCGCTCCAGTTGGGAAGACCCAGCTCTCGCGCGGCGACCCGGATATCGGCTTTGGTGAGGCCCGCCTCGGCCAGCGGCGAGCGGACCCCCGCCCGCATGCCCGCCGCCGCTCCGGGACGATGCTCGCCCAGATCATCCACGTTGGTGCCGTCGCACACGACGGCGAGCCCGCGCTCACGAGCCAGCTCCCCGAGCCGCGACCACAACTCGGTCTTGCAGAAGAAGCAGCGGTTGGTCGGGTTGGCGCTGTAGCGCGGATCCTCGAGCTCGTGGGTCGCCACGGCGACGAGCGGCACATCGAAGCGCTCGGCGAGGGTGTGCGCCGCTTCCCACTGGTCCGCGGCCACGGCGGGACTCCGTCCTACGGCCGCGAGCATCCGGCCCGGACCGAGTTCCTGCCGCAGCACCACCGCGAGCAACGCCGAATCCACTCCGCCGGAGAATCCAACCAGGGCGGAGCCGAAGGGGCGCACCACCGCCCGCAAGAGGTCCAGACGATCACTCATGGGCCAAACGTAGCGGGAGGCGGTGTCCTATCTCAAGGACAACGCTTGGTTCGATGACAAGAACCGGATGGTTCGTCGGCAGGAACCTTGTATCCTGGACTTGCGTTAGTATACACGGTCATTTTATCTACGAAACGTCCGCCAATAACGCAACAGAGGTACGAAATGACCGTCAAATTGGGTCTGGACGCGACCGATCGCCACATCCTGCAGCTGCTCTCGGCCGACGCTCGCTCCAGCTACCAGGCCGTGGCCGACGAGGTGGGCCTCTCCCGCCCCGCGGTCATGGAGCGCGTCAAGCGGCTCGAAGAAGCGGGGTACATCACAGGATACGGCGCCCACCTGGATCGCGGCAAACTCGGCTTTCCCGTCACGGCCTTCGTGGCGGTGCGGTACGGCAACTCCAACTATGTCGGCGACGAGCCGCGCATGCGCGAAATGGTGAAGCATCCGGGGGTCCTCGAATGCCATCACGTCGCGGGTGACGACTGCTACATACTGAAGGTCGTGGCGTCCGACCTCGAGGGAGTCCAGCAAATCCTCCGGACTCTGTCGACCGGACAGAAATCGTTCAACACGCGCACGACGATCGTGCTGTCCACGGTGTTCGAGAAGCCCGGGCTCCTGGTGGAGGACCTCGACTGATGGCGGGTTTGCGCGGCAAGGCGCTGGTTGCGTGGCTGCTGGTCTGCGTTTTTTGGGGATCGACCTACCTGGCGATCAAGATCGGCGTGGGGGTCTTGCCCCCGTTCCTGTTCGCCGGACTACGGTTCCTGGCCGCCGGCGCACTGCTCTGCGCCGGTGCGCTCGCGTTCGGTGACCGCTTGCCGCGACGCGCGGTGGATTGGCAACGGGCTGCCATCGCGGGCGTGCTGTTGCTGGCCGGCGGGAACGCATTCGTGGTCTGGGCCGAGCAGTACACGCCGTCCGGCGTAACGAGCGTCTTCGTGGTGACCGTCGCCCTGTGGATGGCGTTCTTCGATTCGGTGATCCCCGGCGGCTCGGGGTCGCTGGGCTGGCGCGTCGTGGTCGGGCTGGTGGTCGGGTTCCTCGGCACTGCCTTGCTGGTCGGCGCCAATCCGCGCGAGATTCTCGCCGCCGACCTGCGCGGTCCGATCGCATTGACGTCCGCCAGCGTGTTCTGGTCGCTCGGATCGATCTACGCCAAGCGGCATCCGACGGAGTCGAGCCCCTACATGACCGCGGCGATCCAGATGATGGCCGGCGGCATCGTGGTCTCGCTCGCGGGGACGGCGCTGGGCGAGTGGAGCCAATGGCACTTGAGCGGACGTGGCGCGCTCGCATTCGGCTACCTGGTGGTGTTCGGCTCGATCGTGGGCTACAGCGCCTATGGCTACGCCCTGCGCCACGCCTCCGCGACCATGGTGGGGACGTACGCGTACGTCAATCCGGTGATCGCCGTGCTGCTCGGCTGGCTGATCCTGGACGAGCGCGTGACGGGGCGCATGGCGGTGGCCATCGGTTTGATTCTCGCCGCGGTTGTCTGGATTCAGTTCTCGCACAGGGCGCCTTCGGCTGTCGGCAAACCGTCCTCGATGGACACGCCGACAACCAATGACCGCCGACCGTCTGATGACCGACGACCGACGACTTCGATGCACTCGGAGGCCGCGTGACGGAAACGACCCTCGATCCCCAGAATTGGGACGAGCTGCGCACCCTCGGCCATCGCATGATGGACGACATGTTCGACTACCTGCGCGGGGTGCGCGAGCGTCCCGTCTGGCAGCCGTTCCCGGAAGCGGTGAAGGCCCGCCTGGCGGAGCCAGTGCCCCACCGGGGCCGCCCGGCGGAGGCTGTCTACGAGCAGTTCCTGAGCGACGTGCTGCCTTACCCGCCCGGCAACATCCACCCGCGCTTCTGGGGGTGGGTCATCGGGACCGGGACGCCGCTGGCGATGCTCGCCGATCTGCTCGCCTCCGGCATGAATCCGCAGTCGGCGGGCATTCAGGAAGGGGCACGCTACGTCGAGGAACGCGTCATCGCCTGGCTGGCCGAACTGATGGGATTCCCGCAGGGCTC
>DATGDE010000294.1:0-12563 GCA_035311125.1 Gemmatimonadales bacterium | reverse complement strand
GCCACTTAGCTCACCGAACAAACCACGCTTGCGCTCGGCCATCCAGCGCTCGTAGGGGGCGTTGGCCCGCGAGAGCAGCCAGGGGACGAGTCGCTTGTAGCCCGGGATCGCCATGCGACCAGTGTGGCCCCGCCTCCCGTGCCGGTCAAGCCTGGTGCGCCATGGTAGATTGCGCGCATGGAGAAACTCGTACGTGGCCTGCATCATGTGACGGCGACAGTGAGCGACGCCCAGCAGGATTTCGACTTCTACACGAAGATCCTGGGGCTGCGTCTCGTCAAGAAGACAGTCAACTTCGACAACCACAACGTCTACCACTTCTATTACGGCAACGAGACGGGCGTCCCCGGGACAATCATGACGACCTTCCCGTACAAGGGATGGGGCGTACCGGTGGGGCAGAAAGGCGCGGGACAGATCCGCGTTACGTCGTTCTCCGTCCCGGCTGGCTCGCTCGGCTTCTGGAAGACGCGGCTCCGGGAAGGCGGCGCGACCGTCCGGGACGAACACCCGAGATTCGGGGAAGAATCGATCACCGTCAGTGACCCGTCGGGCCTGGTCATCGAACTCGTGGCAACCCCGGGAGACGAGCGATCCCCGTGGGTCCCGGGCGACGTCCCCGCCGAGCACGCCATCCGCGGAGTCCACAGCGTCACGATGCCGATCCGCGCGCCCGCAAAGACCCTGGAGCTGATGACCGAGGTGCTCGGTTTCGACGTCGTGAACGAGGGCCCCGACCGCACCCGGGTTGCCGTGAACGGCGACCTCCCGGGGCGCCGCATCGACGTGGTCCATGCGCCGGACGCCGCTCCGGGCATCAACGGATTGGGGACCGTGCACCACGTCGCCATGGCCGTCGCCGACGCGGACGAGCAACTGCGGATGCGCGCGGAGCTGCTGCGGCTCGGGTTCCAGGTGACTCAGGTGATGGACCGCCAGTATTTCCGCTCGATCTATTTCCGCGAGCCGGGCGGCGTCCTGTTCGAGCTGGCCACCGTCCCGCCAGGGTTCACCGTCGATGAGACCCTGCCCTGCCTCGGCCAGGATCTCAAGCTGCCGCCCTGGGAGGAACCCAACCGCGCGGCCATCGAGGCGAAGCTGCCCCCGATCTCCAAAGAACCCGCCCGGCCGTGAAGCCCCACGCGGGGGAGCCCCTCGCGAGCGCCGGAGCGCCACTGGGAGAGAGTCCCGGGGTTGTGATCATGGTACACGGCCGCAATGCCGGGCCGTCCAACATCCTCGACCTCGTCCCGCGCCTCGGCCGGCCCGACCTCACCTACCTGGCCCCGGCCGCCGCCGGGCGGACCTGGTATCCGCTGAGCTTCATGGCCGAGAAGGAGAAGAACGAGCCGGGATTGTCGTCCGGCTTGTGGGTGCTCGGGAAACTGGTGGAGGACGTCGTCGCGCGGGGAATCGGCCGCGAAAGGATCCTCCTCCTCGGCTTTTCACAGGGCGCGTGCCTCACCGCCGAGTTCGTCGTGGAGCATGCCGCGCGCTATGGTGGGGTGATCCTGTACAGCGGCGGCGTGATCGGGCCTCCCGGCACCACCTGGGAGTATCCCGGGTCCTTTGATGGCACACCCATATTCCTGGGCTGCAGCGATGCGGATGCGCATGTCCCCAAGACACGCGTGGACGAGAGCGCCGCGGTCTTCATGCGCATGGGTGCGACCGTCACAGAGCGCATCTATCCCGGGATGGGCCACCTGGTGAACGAGGACGAAATCGCGTTCACGCGGAAGGTGATGGACGCGATCGCCTAGGTGGCGTAGTGCTCGGCTCCCATGAAGTGGAGCGACACATACGGCTCGTCGCCCACCACCCAGCTGTCGTGGGGAATCGGCGGGATGTAGAACAGTTCCCCCGCCCGCAGTTCGAACACGCGGCCATCCTCCAGCGCAGCGGTCGCCGTTCCGGCGAGGACGAGTCCCACGTGCTCCACCGAGCAGCGCTGCGCCCCAACCGTCGGCCCGACGTGCTCGGACCAGCGCCACCCAGGCTCGTAGGTCGCCCGCCCGATGGTGAGGCCGCCGATCCTGACGAGCTCGAATTTGCCCTTCTGCATCACGCGCGTCTCGTCCGGCTTCTCGAACCGGCGCAGGATGACCTCGACGGGAGTGGCCGCACTCATGGATGGCTTCTCGAAGGCGCAATGATGGTCCGCACGCCGGGCAGGTAGCCGATGAATCCCAGGACCAGGAACGCGTAGAAGAGTCGTCGATCGAGCGTCACGGCGAACGTCGCCGCCGCGAGCGCGAAGCCCCACATCATCAGCTCTCCGGTGAACGCCTGCCGCCACTCGGGACGAGTGCCGCTGGCGCTGACCCGGGGCCTTAACGCCGGCCACAGTCGCGGGACGCGAGCTCGATACGCGTCGTAGGCGCTCCCCTGACTACGCGACAATGCCGCCTCTTCCCGCCCGATCAACCGGTACACCACGAGCAGCATGCCTCCGACGATCACGAGAAACCCCAGCCGGCTCGCCATCAAGCCGAAGCACACGGCGAGCGCCACCGTCCCCAGGTAGAGCGGATTGCGGAGGTAGCGGTAGGGGCCGTCGGCCACGAGGCGGTCGGCGTGCAGACGTTGGTCCTTCACCACCAGGGTCCGCAGATACGCGCTGGCCCAGGTCCGCAGCGCCGCTGCAGCGATCACCAGCAGAGCTCCTGCCGCCAGAACGACGCGCGCGCCGGCGCGACTGCCACCCGCCAGTGCGTAGGCCGAGTTCCGATGATCGAGGGAATAGCAGGCGAACCCTGCGGCGAACACGGCGAGGATCACCCAGAAGCGGTGGCGGAATTCGAACTCGGTCGCCTGCATGGGTCGAGACTACGGGTCGTGGGGCCCCCGGTTTCGCCGCCGCTCAGCCGGCGGCCGTGAGCTCGATCAGCGTGATCTCGGAAGGCGCCCAGAGCCGCAACGGCGGACCCCAATACCCCGTGCCGCGACTCACGTACAGCCACATCTCTTCCAGCCGGTGCAATCCGGCGACGAACGGCTGGAACAGCCGCACCAGCAGGTTGAACGGGAAGAACTGTCCGCCGTGCGTGTGCCCGGAGAGCTGCAGGTCGAAGCCCGCCGCCCGCGCGTCGTAGGCGCTGCGCGGCTGATGCGCCAGCAGTACCCGCACGTCGCTCCGGGGCGCGCCGGCGATGGCCGCGTACGGATCCGGAGCCGCGCTGAGATCGGTGACGCCGGCGAGCAGCAGCCGCCCGCTGCCGCTTGTCAGCAGCCGATGCTCGTTCGAGAGCACCGACAGGCCGAGCCGCTCGAGTTCCTGTGTCCAGCCGCGCGGGTCCCAGTAGTACTCATGGTTCCCGGTCACGAAGAAGCTGCCCAGCGGGGCCCGCAGCCCTGCCAGCGGAGCGACGTGGTCGCGCAATTCCAGCACGAAGCCGTCGGCCACGTCCCCCGTCACCGCCACCAGATCCGGCGCCAGCGCATTCACCGCGTCCACCACCGCCTCGACGAACGGACGCCGGATCGTGGAGCCCACGTGGAGATCGGAGATCTGCACGATGCGCAGGCCCGCGAGATCGGCCGGCAGGTCGCGGATCGGCACCGGGACGTGAACCACCCGGGGCCGGCGGGCCTGCACGAGCCCCACCAGCGTCAGCAATACCACTCCGCCCAGGACTTCCGGGCTCGCATTCCGGAGGTGCAGCAGATCCGCTCCCGCGAAGCTGACCATGAGCAGCGACGACAGCCCCATCGCCAGGTACCCCGCCGATTCGAGCACCCGCTTGCCACGGAACCGGCTCC
Organism: Gemmatimonadales bacterium; assembly: GCA_035311125.1. Classification (GTDB taxonomy): domain Bacteria; phylum Gemmatimonadota; class Gemmatimonadetes; order Gemmatimonadales; family GWC2-71-9; genus DASTHG01. Next base: position 8,801 of record DATGDE010000294.1, on the reverse strand, counting down.
GCCCCGCCGCGAACCCCACAAAGGGGAGCCAGGCGAGCAGCATGGCCGCCACCCACCGCGTCATCGTCGGGCCCGGCAGCCGGGTTGCCACGTAGACGTGCAACAGCGTCCAGATCGTGGCGATCACCGTCAGCCGGGGCAGGAAGGCACGCAGCCTGCTCATGCTGCCGCCACCTCTCGCACCACGGCCAATGCCTCGGCGACGTGCCGCGTGGGTTGCAGCCGGGACGAGAACACGTGCCGCACGATGCCCCGGGTGTCGATGACGTAGGTGATGCGTCCGTCGATGATCCCCAGCAGCTTCCCCACCCCGTACGACTTTCGCACCTTGCCGTCGGCATCCGTCAGCAGCACGAAGGGCAGCCGGTGATGCGCCGCGAACTGCTGGTGCGACTCGGCCGAGTCCGCGCTCACCCCGACCACCTGGGCGCCCGCTTCGGTGAACACCTCGTACTGGTCGCGGAAGGCGCACGCCTCGGCGACACAGCCCATCGTTTCATCCTTGGGATAGAAATACAGCACGACGACCCCGCGGCGCACAGCCTCGGACAGCCGGAACGACGTGCCGTCGGCCCGGGGCAGCGTGAAGTCGGGAGCCCGCTCGCCCACCCGTGGCGGTGCCATCACCATTGGGGCATCAGTGCGCCATCCCGCCACCGGGCCCTCCGCGGCTCCCGTGCATCAGGAGCAGCAGCGGCAGCGAGAGCAGGAACGCGGCGCCGAACAGCAGGAACAGCTGATCGAACGACAGCATCAACGCCTGCTTCTGTACCACTCCGTTGAGAATGGCCACCGCCTTGGTCTGCAGCAGTCCTGCCGGGACGCCCTGCACCGCCAGCCCGTGCTCCAGCATGGCCATCCGCTCCTGGGTCGCCGGAGAGTAGAGCGTCACGTCCGCCACGAGGTCCGCACGGTGGATGCTCGCGAACCGGGTGACGAGCGTCGCCGAGAGCGCGATCCCAACGCTGCCCCCGAGCTGCCGCGTCAGGTTGAACAATCCGGTCCCGTTCGGGATCCGATTCAACGGGAGATCGGCGAGTGCGAGGTTCGTCAGGGGGACGAAGATGAGCCCCAGGCCCACGCCGCGGAAAATCAGCGGCCAGAAGAAGTCCGCCATCCCGCTGTCGGTCGTGAAGTGTGCGTGTTTCCACATGGACAGGGCGAACAGCCCCACCCCCGCCACGATCGAGAGGCGGGGATCGAATTTCCGCGACAAGCGGCCCATCACCCCCATGGTGAACGCGCTCGCCAGCGCGCCCGGGAGAATCACGAACCCCGTTTTCTCGGCGGTGAATCCCTGCAGGTTCTGGAGGTACACGGGAAGCACGAACACCGTGGCGTAGAGGCACACACCGAGGACCGCGGCAAACAACACCCCCACCGCCAGCTGCCGGCTCTTCAGGATCCGCAGGTCCACGACCGGATGCTCGGTGCGCAGCTCGTGCCACACGAAGGTCACGAGCGAGACCGCACTCAGGAGCGCCAGCGCCGTCACCCCTTTCGACTCGAACCAGTCGAGCCGCTCCCCCCGCTCCAGCATCGTCTGCAGCGCGCCGATCCCGGCCGCCAGCAGCAGCAGCCCGAAGTAGTCCACGCGCTCCGCCTTCTGCTGGTGTCGGGAGTCCTGGATGAACGACAGCGTCAGCGCCAGGGCCAGCATCCCGAACGGGATGTTGATGTAGAAGATCCACGGCCAGCCGGCCGCGTCGGTGATGTAGCCGCCCAGCGTGGGACCGAGCGTCGGACCGACCATGACGCCCATCCCGAAGATCGCCATGGCGGTGCCGTACTCCTCGCGCGGGAACTCCTCGTACAGGATCGCCTGCGAGGTGGACAGCAGCGCCCCGCCCCCCAGGCCCTGGACGATGCGCCACAGGACCAGCTCGGCGAGCGTGTGCGAATTGCCGCACAGGAACGAGGCGATCGTGAATACGGCGATGGACGTCGCGAAGTAGCGCTGCCGCCCGAAATACGCGGACAGCCACCCGGTGATCGGCAGGATGATCACGTTCGCGACGATGTAGCCGGTCGAGACCCAGGCGATCTCGTCCAGCGTCGCTCCGAGGGTTCCCATCATGTGGGGGATCGCGACGTTGACGATGCTCGTGTCGAGCAGCTCGAGCACCGACGCGAGCGACACGGTGATCGCGATGATGTAGCGATAGCGATACCGGTCCGCCGGCATGGCTGCCGGTAGCGACAACGCGGTCATGCCGGATTCACTTCGTCGTGATGGTGACGTCCACGCTCATCCCCGGCCGCAACGGATGGGCGGCGTCCACCGGTCCATCGGGGCGGATCCGCACGGGAATGCGCTGCACGACCTTCGTGAAGTTGCCCGTGGCGTTGTCCGGCGGGAGCAGCGAGAAGCGCGCCCCGGTCGCCGGGGACAGGCTCTCGACGTGCCCCCGGAAGTGGACGCCGGGATACGCGTCCACCGTGAAATCGGCGCGGTCGCCCGGGGTGACGTCCTCGATCTGCGTTTCCTTGAGATTCACCGTGACCCACACGTCCTGGGTCGGAACCACGCTCAGCAGCGGTTGGCCCGGTTGCACCAGCTGGCCGATCTCCACCGTCTTCTTGCTGACCATGCCGTCGGTCGGCGCGACGATGTGCGTGTAGGAGAGCTGCAGGGCGGCCTGGTCGCGCGCCGCCCGGGCCGAGGCCACGCGGGCGTCGGCCCCCAGCAGCGCCGCCTGGGCGGCGGCAAGATTGGCATCCGCGGCGCGCACGGTGGTCTGCGCGGCGTCGAGCTGCTGGCGGCTCACGATCCCCTGCGCCGCGAGCGGCGTCAGCCGGTCGAGGTCCGCGTGCGCCTTCTCGGCGTTGGCTTCCGCCTGCCGGACGGCCGCGTCCGCCTGCCCCACCCGTTGGCGCGAGCTGACGGTCGCCAGCGCCACCGCCAGATCGGCCTCGGCCTGCTGGAGCCGGACCTGATAGTCCCGGGGATCGATGACGATCAGCGTGTCCCCCGCCCGAACCGGCTGGTTCTCCTCCACCCGCACCGCCGTGACGAAGCCGCCGACTTTCGGCAGCACCGGCAGAATGTGCCCATCCACCTGCGCGTTGTCGCTCGACTCGTGGGTACGCGCCCAGATCAGCTTGCGCACGCCGGCGCCGATCAGCGCGAGCAGCGTCAGGCCGAGAATCGCGAACACGATCCGGCGCCGCCCGCCGGGCGCTGCCCCGGGCTGCTCGTCGGCGGCCGCCCCCTGGGACGGCGCCGCCCGGGAGGGCCGCTCCTGCTTGACGTCCGGTTCCATCGTCGTTGCCATGATCGTTCGATCTCCGTATCCCTGGTTGCCGTCAGTGAAGCAGGCGGGCGCTGCCCACGGCCCGCGCCAGCGCGACCCGTGCCGCAGCTGCCGCGAAACGGGCATCGATGTCGGTGTCCCGGGCCCGCACCAGCGACGATTGCGCCTGGATCACCTCGATGTTGCCCGCCACTCCTGCCTTGAACCGCTCGCGTGCCTGGTCGAGTTCCTCCTGGGCGAGCGCCAGCCGCTCGCGCGCGATCGTCTGCTGCTCGCCGGCCGAGGCCAGATCGAGCTGCGCCGCGTCCACCTCCGCGGCGATCTGCCGCTGCAGCTCGTCGGCCCGGATCTCCGATTCCCGCACCACCGCCTCCTGCTCCGCATGCCGGCTCTCCCGGCGGAACCCGTCGAGGATCGGTACCGTCACCTGCACCGCGACCTGCCGCGTCGCGATGGCGTCCAGCGGCGACAGCCCGATCGCACCGTAGTTCGCCGCGAGGTCGAGACGGGGCAGCCGCTCCGCCGAAATCGCCGACGCGGTGCGGCGGGCCGCGAGTCCCCGCGCCTGCTCCGATTGGAGATCGGGACGGCGCGCGAGCGCCAGCGCCACCAGCGAGTCGCGGCCGCCCGGCAGCTCCGCCACCGGCAGATCCGCCGTCAGTGAGTCGGCGAGCTCGACGGGCGTGTCGGGCGGCAGGCCGAGGCTCCGCGCCAGGTCGATGCGCGCCCGCTCGCGCTCGTTCCTCGCGACCACGAGCGCGCCCTGCGAGGCGACGAGCTGCGTCTGCGCGCGCGTCACGTCGATCGCCGTCCCCACCTCGGCGTCCTTCTGGGCCTGCGCCAACCGCACCAGCTCGGCGGCGAGCGTCGAATCGGCCTGCCGCGCCGCCACCACCGCCTCGGCCCGCACGGCCCGGAGGTAATTCACCGCGGTGGCCTGCACGGCCGCCTCGGTCGCGAGCCCGCTGTCGGACTGGATACTCGAGAGCAGCGAGCGGCTGGCCCCCACCCGCACCCGCGTGGCGTAGTCGAACAGCGCCTGCGACAGGTGGAGGCGGCCGTCGTACAGGTCGAACGGTCCGAGGATCCGCGGCAGCTGCAGCCCCGGAAACTTGAACCCGAACGCCTGGGGATTCAGCGTCTGGCTGACCCAGCTCCCCGTGGCCGAGAGATCGGGCAGGAGCGGAGCCCGCGCCTGCCGGACCCGTGCCCGCGCCTCGTCGGCCCGCAGGCCGGCCAGGGTAACGGCGGGCGCGCCCAGGGCGGCGCGGCTCACCGCATCGGCGAACGACAGACGCAGCCCCGCACGGGGGGTCTGCGCCGCCACGCTCCCGGCGGCGATGATCGCCATAACGGCGAAGTAGATGGGTCTACGCATTCGTGATGCCATTGAGATAGAGATCGATGTGAGTGTCGAGGTACTTGCGGACATTGAACCCTTCCGGCATGCATTGCGCGAAGGCGCGCTGCGCGACGATGGCGTGCATCAGCGGCGAGAGGGCGAGTTTGGCGGCGACCCGCACGTCCACGCGCCGGAACTCGCCCTTCCGGATGCCGCGCTCGATCACGCCGGCCAGGAGGCTGTGCCCGCGGGTCACGACTTCCTCGTAATAGAACCGGGCCAAGTCGGGAAAGTTCGCGGCCTCGGCCATCATCAACTTGGGAATCCCGGCGAGCGACGTCTCGTACACCAGCTGCCAGTACTCCCGCACCAGCTGCTCGAGCAGTTCCCGCGCGCTCCCCGTGAACGCCTGGGCGAGCGACTCGCCCTTGGCGATGACGGGGACGATGGTTTCCCGCACCACGGCCTTGAACAGGGCGTCCTTGTTCTTGAAGTACAGATAGAGCGTGCCTTTGGTGACCCCGGCGCGCCGCGCGACGTCCTCGAGGCGGGTGGCGGCGAACCCGCGCTCGACGAACTCCTCCAGCGCGGCTGCCACGATTTCTTCCGGCCTGGCTTCCTTGCGGCGATGCCAGCGCGGCTTGGCGCGGCGGCGCGGGCTGCGGCGGGTGACGGATTGTGCCATGCTGCAACGCCTCGCATTTAGTTACTGAATGGTCAGTAACTAATCACCGCGCGGAGGATTTGCAAGGGATCTTCATCCTGGATGTGTCAGGAGTCGGTGGGGTCGGCGGACAGCGCCTTCTCGAACCAATGATGAGCGTAGGGTTCGGCGTTGAATGGCGGCACCTCACGGAAACCGTTGCGGCGGTAGAGGGATTGCGCCTCGGTCAGGGTCTTGTTGGTCTCGAGCCTGAGCAGCGGCAGCTGCCGCTCCCGCGCGAGCTCCTCGAGCCGGAGCAGGATCCGCTTCCCGAGGCCCAGACCGCGGGCGGAAGGCGCAACCCACATGCGCTTGATCTCGCCGAAGGCCGCATGGCACTTCAGCGCCCCGCACCCCACCGGCTCGCCGCTCAGGGTGGCCAGCACGAAGTAGCCCTGCGGCGGAGTGAGCTCTTCTGCGGCAGCCGAGATACTGCGGGACGGATCGAACCCGGCCTCGAAGCGGGCCGCCAGCTCCTCGAAGTAGCGTTCGAGGCAGTAGCGGGCGGCGCGAGTGTCGGGATCTACCACGGCCAGGTGCACCGCACTGCCGCGCAGCAGGCGCTCGACGGTCCCCATTGCGGCAAGCAGTGCGGCGCGCTGGGCCTCGGGAAGGCGCTGCAGGAGCGAGGCAGCGGCCTCGTCGGAGAGCCGATTCAAGACGGCCAGCTCCTTGCGGCCCGCCGGAGTGAGCGTCACGACACGCACGCGAGTGTCGTTGCGAGAGCGGGCGGTGCGGATCAGCCCCTCCGCCTCCAGCCCGCGCACCAGGCGGCTGGCGTACCCCGAGTCCAGCTCGAGGCGCGCGCGCAACTGGCGAATCTCGATGCCCTGGAGGCCGATCTCGAACAGCAGGCGGCACGCGGCAAGTGAGCGGTCGCGCCCCAGGAAGTCGCCTTCCAGGGCGCCGACCTCGACCGTCACGGTGCGGTTGAAGCTCCGGACCTGGTCAATGCCGTCCATATACCTGACATTAGTCAGATATATGGCGCAAGGCAAGAGAAGACGGGCTATTTCGCCGCGGCTGATTCCCCCGCGTCCACGACGCTGTCCAAAACGCTGCAATTCTCGAGCACCTGCGCGTCTCCAATCACGGAGCGTTTCACCTGGGCGTGGGCCAGGCGCACGCCCCGGCCCAGCAGCGCATGCTCGACCGTGCTCCCGTCGATCACACTGCCGCTCTCGACCGTCACGTTGGGCCCGACCGTGCAGTCTCGCAGCGTCACTCCCGGCTCGATCCGTACCGGTTCGCGGATCACCACCCCGGGAGCCGGCGGTGGCACGAGCCCCCGCCCGGACCGCAGCAGGTGCTCGTTGGTCTCGAGCAGCGTGTCCACCTTGCCGCAGTCGTACCAGCCGCCCACGCTCGCGGTGAGCAGCCGACGCCCGTGATCCACCATGTACTGGAACGCGTCGGTGAGGTAGAACTCCCCACCCTTCCCCGCCGCCTGCCCCAGCACGTGCGTGATGCCGTCGAACAGGGTGCGCCAGTCCCGGATGTAGTACAGGCCGATGTTCGCGAGGCGCGACACCGGCGTATCGGGCTTCTCGACGATGCGCCGCATGTAGCCGTCGGCATCGGTCACGATGACGCCGAAGCGCTGATAGTCCTCCACCTCTTTCGCCCAGAGGATCCCGTCGGCGTCGGCCGTGCGGATGAGCGACAGATCCGCGTCGAACAGCGTATCGACGAAGATGATCAGGACGGGACCGTCCACCCATGGGCGCGCCAGGTTGATCGCGCCCGCCGTGCCGTCGAGCGTCTTCTGCTCCACGAACCGCGCGGGCACCCGGTAGTGGCGCCGGATGTAGCGCTCGACGTCGTCCTTCAGGTGCCCGGTGATGACGAGCAGCTCCTCCACGTCGAACCCGGCGACGGTGTCCATCACGTAATCCATCACCGGCCGCCCGGCGACGTGCACCAGGGGCTTGGGCACCCGTTTCGTGAGCGGCAGGAGGCGTGTGCCCTTGCCCGCGAGCGGCACGATCACCTTCACGGCGCCCTCCCGTAGCGGTCCTTCAGACGGATCACGTCGTCGATCTCCGGCGTGGAGGCCTCGAGCAAGTCGCTGGTCACGACCGCCTCGAATTGATGGATCTGCTTCGGCTGGATGTGAAACGCTTCGCCCTGCCCCAGGCGTCGCTCGATCAGGGTGTCGGCCTGCTGCAGTCGCAGGATGATCTCGCCCGCCAGCACGTAAATGGATTCGTCCTTGCGCTCGTGATACTGCAGGCTCAGCACGTGGCCCGCCGCGACGTGCAGGATCTTCCCCACGTAACGGTCGGTGCGGGCCCAGATGAGCTCATGACCCCAGGGCTTCTCCACGCGGTACGGCAGCTCCGTCACAGCATGTCCTCCTGGACGATGGACAGAGAAAGTGACGAGGGAGCCGTCACGCAGGCCGTCACACATACGCCGCAGCCCACGCACCCCTCCGGTTTCAGCACGGGATGCCCGCCGCGATCCATCGCCAGCGCGCGCTCGCCCACCGGGCATGCCCGGGCGCACACGCCGCAGCTCGCGCCGTGGAAGGTGATGCAGCGATCCACGTCCAGGCTGAGCACGCCGAGGCGAACGCCCAGCCAGCCGTCCGGCGGGACTTCCAGGGCGGTCGTGGGACAGGCTTTGGCGCAGGGGATGTCGACGCACACCACGCACGCCTGCACCGAGGGCTCGAGGATCGGCGTCCCCGCAGCCAAACCCGCGCTCGCCGGCGCGCGCCGGATGGCGTGGGCGGGGCAGACGTCCACGCACGCTCCGCACCGCGTGCACGCCGCGAGGAACGCCACTTCGGGAGCGGCGCCGGGCGGCCGGAACCAGCGCCGCGCCACGACGCGGTCCGCAGTGCGCCGCGCCACCTCGCGCGCCAGGCGCCCGAACGCGTCCCGGAAGAAGGTGCGACGGTTCCCCGCGTCCTCGGGCATCTCAGAAGCTCGGCGCCAGCGAGAACGTCCAGCGGAACGCGCTCCGGCCATCACCCGTTTCGCGGTCCGCCGCGAACTCCCAGCGATTGACGACCAGGGGCAGCTCGAACCGCATCGTCCACCCCAGGTCCCCGATCTGATGAGTGGACACGAGCCCGACCCCAGCGTCCCACAGGGTCGTCGCAGCTCGCCGTCCGGTGGCCGACGGAACGGCGGCGGAGTCCACCACGCCGCCGTCGCCGAACGCTTCGAGGGCGATGCTCCGCACCACTCCCTGCCTCCGGCTCAGCAGGCTGCGGCTCAACTCGAGGTTGGCGCTCAGCGCCCAGCGGCCCCCCAGCTCGGGCGCGAAGCCCCGCAGGTTGGCGTCCCCCGGCTCCTGATAGTGAAAGCCGGGCCGGACGAACAACGCCCCGCGGCTGCGCAGCAGCGGATTGGTGAACGTTTCGTACGGGTCGGCGCCGGCGACGTAGACGCGCCGCTGCAGCGGTGGGGGCGAGTGCGCCAGGTAGCCGCCCCCGAAGACCCGCACGCCGAGCCGCGTGCCGCCGACGAAGGGGCGCCGCGCCGAGAGCTCG
>DATGDE010000293.1:0-1944 GCA_035311125.1 Gemmatimonadales bacterium | reverse complement strand
GACGGCAGCGTGTCGGTCCCGATCCCTGCGTTGTGACTGCGCACGAACACCCAGTGCGCGACGCCCAGCTCCTTCTCCTCCATCGGGTAGGCGGGCGGAACGCCCACCGGAGCCTCGAGCCGTCCGTCGGCGCTTGGGAATAGGAACTGCACCCGGGCATCGAAAGTGTCCTGCAGGTGACGTGACGCCACCTGGACCAGCTCCGCGAACCCGCGCGTCACCGCCAGCTCGCGGCTCATCGCATACAGCGCCCCCGTACGGCGCTCGCGCAGCCGGGCGGTCTCCGCTTGCTCCCGGATGCGCAAGGTGAGGCCGCTGATCACCAAAGCGATCACCAGCATCACGACAAACGTCAGCGCGTAGCGAAAATCCGAGAACGCGAAGGTGTAGCGTGGCGGCACGAAGAAGAAGTCGAACGCTGCAATGCTCAGAAACGCGCTTACCACGGAGGGACCGCGACCGAAGCGGGAGGCCACGACACCCGCACCGAGCAGATACACCATCGCCACGTCGGTGACGGAGAGCGACTGGAAGATCGCGGCCCCCAGGACGGTGCAGACCCCCACGATCACGCTGGCCCAGGCGTAGTCTCGCCACCCCGCCCGCGCCCCTGTCATCTGCCGCCGCACCGGGCTCCCCTCCTCCGCATCGCCCGTGATGACGTACACGTCGACATCGCCCGAGCCGCGCACCAGGTGATCGAGCAGCGACCCGAACACCTTGTCGCGCCAGCGGCCGTGCGTCGGCTTCCCCGCGATGATCTTCGTGACGTTGTGGGCGCGGGCGTATGCCAGGACTTCGTCCGCCACGCTGTGGCCGCTCAGCGTCGTGGCCTGGGCCCCCAGCTCCTGGGCGAGCTGCAGGTTCTGAATGAGGGCTTCCCGGTCCGCCGCCGAGATCGCCTGCGCCGGCGTTTCGACGCACAGCACCACCCAATCGCATTTCAGGCTCGTCGCCATGCGCTTGCCGGCCCGGATCAGCCGCCCACCGGCCGGATTCGGTCCGATGCACACGAGAATGCGCTCGCCCGCGGGCCAGGTCTCGCGAATGCCGTGCTCCTCCATGTAGCCGCGCATCTGCGCATCCACCCGCTCCGCCGTGCGGCGCAGCGCCAGCTCACGCAGCGCGATGAGGTTGCCCTTGCGGAAGAACTGGTCGATCGCCCGGGCGGCCTGCTCGGGGACGTACACCTTCCCCTCGCGGAGGCGTTGCAGCAGATCTTCGGCCGAGAGATCGGCGAGCTCCAGCTCGTCGGCCGCGTCCACGATGGAATCGGGGACGGTCTCACGCACCTCGATGCCGGTGATCTGGGCGACCACGTCGTTGAGGCTCTCTAGGTGCTGGACGTTCAGCGTAGTGTGGACATCGATCCCGGCGGCGAGCAGCTCTTCCACGTCCTGGTAGCGGCGCGTGTGACGGGAGCCGGGAGCGTTGGTGTGGGCCAGCTCGTCCACCAGGATGAGCGCCGGCCGTCGCGCCAGGGCGGCGTCGAGATCGAACTCCGTGAGCGTCACGCCGCGATACTCGACGGTGCGCCGGGGCAGCACCTCGAGGCCGTCCAGCAACGCAGCCGTCTCCGGGCGCCCATGGGTCTCCACCAACCCCACGACCACGTCCACGCGTTCGCGCCGTTTGGCACGTGCTTCCTCGAGCATGGCGTAGGTCTTCCCCACGCCCGGGGAAGCGCCGAAGAAGATCTTGAGGTGTCCCCGGCCGGCGCGCGCCTCCGCAGCGCGGACCCGCGCCAGTAAGGCCTCAGGGTCCGGACGTCCGGTCATGGAAACCAGGATAGTGAACCGTCATTTAGAGCGTAAGCGCCAGCGACGTCACGACCAGTAGGTTGTTGCGACTGGCGTTCGCCACGCCATGAGAGGGAAACAGAAGCGCGGTGGAGTGCAGGCCGCGCAGCTCAGTGCGCCACAACAGCTCATCCGTACGCCCGAC
>DATGDE010000292.1:0-17763 GCA_035311125.1 Gemmatimonadales bacterium | reverse complement strand
GCGCCCGTCACCCTGGGACCCCAGGCGGGAGAGCCGGGCGGCAGCCACCGGGATGTCGGGGCGCGCGACCAGTGGTGGCTCTACGTGCTCGCCCTCGCGGCCTTCGTGGCGGAGTGGGCGTGGCGGCGGCGCCAGGGGTTGCCCTGATGCGGCTGTGGTCGCGGATCGCGCGCGTCCTGGGCCGGGGAGCGGACGCCTCGTTCGAGAACGCGGAGCGGATCCTGCTGGAAGCCGATTTCGGCGTCGTCGCGACCGAGGAATTGCTCGACGGCCTGCGGCGCACGCCGGAGGACGGACGGCAGAGCTATCTGGAGCGGGCGGTCACCGATCTGCTGCGAGGTGCCGAGCCGGCTGCGTCGGCTCCCGGCGCGATCGCCCGAGCGATGCACCCGCCTACTGTCGTGCTGGTGTACGGCGTGAACGGCGTCGGGAAGACGACCACCGTGGCCAAGCTCGCCCACCGGCTCGCGGGGGAGGGGCGCCGCGTGCTGCTGGCCGCGGCGGACACGTTCCGGGCGGGCGCCGTGTCGCAGCTGCGCCAATGGGGCGACCGCCTGGGGGTGCCGTGCGTGGGATCCCAGGACGGACGCGGCGATCCCGCGGCGGTGGCCTTCGACGCCATCGACGCGGCGCTCGCCCGGGGATGCGATACCGTGCTGGTCGACACGGCAGGGCGGTTGCACACCGAGGCCCGCCTGATGGAGGAACTGAAGAAGGTGGTGCGCGTCGTGGGGAAACGGCATCCGGGGGCGCCGCACGAGTCGCTGCTGGTGCTCGACGGGACCGTCGGCCAGAATGCCGTCTCGCAGGCGCGCGAATTCGCCGCCGCGGTGCCGCTCACCGGTCTCGTCGTGACCAAGCTGGACGGTACCGCCCGCGGCGGAGCGGTAGTCGCCGTGCGCCGGGCAGTCCCGGTCCCCATTCGGTTCATCGGCACGGGCGAGGGACTGGACGACCTGCAGCCGTTCGATCCGGCCGGCTACGCGCACCGTCTCGTCAGCGGGTGATGACGCTCGAGCTCCGGTCGCCGGTCAAGTTCCTGAAGGGCGTCGGTCCCGCCCGTGCGGAGGCGCTGGCGCGGATCGGCATCCGCTCGGTCGGCGATCTGCTGTACCACGCCCCCCATCGCTATATCGATGCCACGGCGCTCTCGCCGCTGGCACGGGCGCGGGTCGGGGAGGAGGTCACGGCCGTGGGCCGCGTCGTGTCCACCGGCATCCTGCCCACGCGCCGCGGCCTGCGCGTGTTCCGCGCGATGCTGCGGGACGCGTCGGGGACGCTCGAGTGCGCCTGGCCGGGCCAGCCGTTTCTCGAGCGGCAGATCGTCAAGGACCAGCTCCTGCTGGTGACGGGACCGGTGCGCTTCTATCACGGCCGCCAGATCGTGCCGCGCGAGTTTCTGATCCTGGCCGACGCGGGAGAGGAACCGCCCGATCGCGGCATCATCCTGCCGGTGTATCCCGCCACCGAAGGCCTGTCCCACAAGCAGATCCGCGCGTTGGTGCAGCAGCACCTCGATGCGCTGCTGCCGCTGGTCGTCGACCCACATCCCGCCGCGCGGCGCGCCGCACTCGCGTTGCCGGACCTGCGAGCGGCCCTGGCCGCCGTGCACCGGCCCGCCACCCTGGCGGAGGCGGAGGTGGGACGGCGGCGCCTCGCCTTCGACGAGTTCTTCGATCAGCAGCTCGTCCAGGCCCGGGCTCGGTTCCTCGCCAAGCGGGCGCGCACCGGGATTCGCTTCGAGATGAAGCGGCAGCTGACGACGCGGCTCGCCGCGGCGCTGCCGTTCGAGCTGACGGGGGACCAGCAACAGGCGATCCGCGAGATCACGACGGACATGACGAGCCCCGAGCGGATGCACCGGCTCCTGATGGGCGACGTCGGCACGGGCAAGACGGTCGTCGCGCTGTTCGCGATGCTGCTGGCGGTGGAGAACGACTATCAGGCGGCGGTCATGGCGCCCACCGAGCTCCTGGCGGAGCAGCATGCGGCGACCCTGACGCGGCTGCTCGCGCCGCTCGAGATCCGCCCCGAGCTGCTGCTGGGCCGGGCGAGCGAGGCCGAGAAGTCGGCGGCGCGGCAGCGCATCGCGCAGGGGGCGGCCCGGATCGTCGTCGGCACCCACGCGCTCATCCAGGAATCGGTGCGGTTCCGCCGGCTGGGGCTCGTCGTGATCGACGAGCAGCACCGCTTCGGCGTGGAGCAGCGCGCGGCACTGGTGGAGAAGGGCGAGGCGCCCGACGTGCTGCTGTTGACGGCGACGCCGATTCCCCGCTCGCTGGCGCTGACGTTGTACGGCGATCTCGACGTGACGAAGATCGTCGAGCGCCCGCCGGGGCGGGGGACGATCCGGACGGCGCTGCGCACCGAGGCCGCCCGGGCGAAGATCTACGAGTTCATCCGCTCGGAGTGCGCGGCAGGCCGGCAGGCCTACGTCCTGTACCCGGTCATCGACGAATCCGAGAAGACGGATCTGAAGGCGGCGACCACGATGGCCGCGCACCTGACCAAGGTGTTCCCGGAGTTCCGGGTGGGACTGGTGCACGGGCGGCAGAAGGCGGAGGAGCGGGACGCGGCGATGCGCGCGTTTCGCGACAACGCGCTGCACATCCTCGTGGCGACGAGCGTGATCGAGGTGGGCATCGACGTGCCCAACGCCTCGGTGATGCTGATCGAGCACGCCGAGCGCTTCGGGCTGGCGCAGCTGCACCAGCTGCGCGGTCGGGTGGGCCGCGGAGCGGCCGCCAGTCACTGCATCCTGCTCTCGGATGCGGGAGCGGCGTCGGGCCGGCTCAAGGCGTTCACGGAGACGACGGACGGATTCCGCATCGCCGAGCTCGACTTCCACGCGCGGGGCATGGGAGAGCTCGCGGGGGCGCGGCAGTCGGGCGGCATGAATCTGCGCTATGCGAACTTCGCCACCGACCTGGATCTGCTCGAGGCGGCGCGGCGCGGCGCCGGGGAGATCATCGGCCGGGACCCGGCGCTCGAGCGGCCGGAGCACGCGGCCTATCGGGCCAGCATCGTGGCGAAATACGAGAGGGGGTTCGAGTTGTTCCGCGTCGGCTGATGGCTGACGGCTAGAACGCCAGCCGGATCCCCAATCGCGCGCCGTCTGCGGTCGGTTCCGCCGTCACCCGCAGATCGGAGCCGTGGAAGGGAATGTTCGGCGGGTTGTGGCTCCCGTGACGCAGGTCCAGAATGAACAGCGCGGCCGACGTGAGCATCGAGACCTGACCGATGATGAGCCGGTGACGCGCGCGCCGGTCGTAGTACAGCGTCTTCTGATACAGCAGCTCGGCCTGGTAGGTCACGTAGCGGCCGTCCGCTCGCACCTGACAGGCGGCGTTGTCGCGGCGGCACAGGTCGAGCAGTTGGTCCCAACTGCGGTTCGCCGTGTCGTGCTCGTGCGCTGCCAGCAAGGTGAACCCCACCGCCGACGCGGCGCTCAGCCACTTGCCGTAGTGAACGACTGGCTGCGTCCAGGTGTGCGGCGAACGCGGCGCGGCGGCGAGCGAGTCCTGGGCGGCGAGACGACGAGTCTCCACCGATCCGGCCACGAGCGCCGCGCAGATCAGGAAGCGGCCGTTCATCGGAGCGCCTCCACCATGCCTCCACCCGAGACGAGAAACAGCTGGCCGTCGCGCACGAGCGGCGGCTCTTCGATGGGCGGGCGGCGTTGCACCCGCCAGCGCACGGCGCCGTTCGCGGCGTTCACCAGCAGTACCTCGCCCGAGATGCCGGCCACGAGCACGCCGTCCGCGACCGGGGTTGGGCCGGCGGTGGCCGGCAACGCCAGCGCTACGTGGCGCGCGGCGTCCGGCGCGTCGAGCGGGACGAACCAGAGGGTGCCGGCGCTCGTCAGGGCAACCGCGGTGTCGGACTGCAGGGCCACGGCGCCGTACACGGCGTCCTCCACCGATCGGTCCCACAGCACGCCGAGCGTCGGGAGCGACACGGCGAGCAGGTGGCCGGCGGCGGTGCCGAGGACGAGCCGGCGACCGTCCCACGCCGGTGTGCCGAGCACCGTGCCGGGCGTCGCGATCTGGGCGTGGATCGCGCCGGTCTCCCGGTCGAGCAGGAAGAGGGAATCGCCGAGCGTGGCGACGACGATGCCGTCCGCCGTGGGCACGGGCGTGGCGCGGGCTGCCCGGCCGATGGTTCGGCGCCAGCGCTGGACGCCGGTCGCGGCCGCGAGGGCCAGGACGTCGCCGGCGTCGGTCACCGCGATGAGCAGCGAATCGGCGAGGGCGAGCGGTGCGGTGACGCCGGCGGTGCTCACGGTCCACGACGGCTTGCCGGTTCGCAGGTCGAGGGCGTACACCCGGCCGTCCGGCACCGCCTGCGTGGCGACGAATACCCGCGCGCCCGCGATCAGCGGGCCGCCCGCGACCGTCCCTCGCACGCTGCGCCGCCACAGCCGCTGGCCCGAGGCGCGGTCGAGCAGCACGACCGCGCGGTCCGAGGTGCCGACGGCGACGACCGTCGTGCCGATCGCGACGCCGCCGCGGACCGACCGGCCGGCGCCGGCGCGCCATTGCGGCTGCGGATCGGCCGCGAGGGTCTCGGTCGCGGAGATGTCGTGGCGCGCCGATCCCAGATAGACGGGCCAGCCGCGCGCGTCCGAGGCCGGGCCGAAGCGGGGGACCGGAACGCAGGCGATCGCGTTGACAGCCCAGAGGGCCGCCACTAGTATGCCGCGCCTATGCCGGATACCCAACGCATCGAAGCGCTTGGCGCGCTCGCCGGCCGGACCGTGACCGTGTGCGGATGGGTGATGACGACGCGGTCCTCGGGCAAGATCGCGTTCGTGGTGCTGCGGGACGGCACGGGTTACCTGCAAGTGGTCCTCTCCAAGAAGGATGTCTCCGCGGCGGCCTGGGACACCTCCACCCGGCTGACCCAGGAAGCGTCGGTGCAGGTGACGGGCACGGTCCGCGCCGACCCGCGCGCCCCCGGGGGCGTGGAGCTCAGCGCGACGGACCTGCAGATCCTCGGGCCCAGCGTGGACTTCCCGATCACGCCGAAGGAGCACGGGACCGCCTATCTGTTCGAGCATCGCCACCTCTGGCTGCGCAGCCGCCGTCAGGTCGCGATCGCGCGGGTGCGGCACGAGGTCATCCAGGCGATCCGCGACTTCTTCTACGAGCGCGGCTTCGTGCTGGTGGACACGCCGATTCTCACCGGATCGATCGGCGAGCACGCCGGCACGCTGTTCGCCACCGAGTACTTCGACCTCGGCAAGGCGTATCTGGCGCAGACGGGTCAGCTCTACGTCGAGGCCGCCGCGGCCGCCCTCGGCAAGGTGTACTGCTTCGGCCCCACCTTCCGCGCCGAGAAATCCAAGACCCGCCGTCACCTGACCGAATTCTGGATGGTCGAGCCGGAGGTGGCCTGGAACGACTCCGAAGACAACATGCGGCTGCAGGAGCAGTTCGTGGCCTACATCGTCGGCCGCTGCCTCGAGCGCCGTCGCTCGGAGCTCGCCGAGCTGGAGCGCGACACCGCCTCCCTGGAACGGTGCACGCCCCCGTTTCACCGCATTTCCTACACCGACGCTGTGGAAAAGCTCAGGGCTCTGGGCTCCGACATGGAGTGGGGGCGCGACCTGGGGGGCGACGCCGAAACGCTCCTGGCGAAGCAGTACGACCGCCCCGTCATGGTCTACAACTATCCCCGGGCGGTCAAGGCCTTCTATATGAAGGAGAACCCCGCCGATCCCCGGACGGTGCTCAACAACGACATGCTGGCGCCGGAAGGGTACGGTGAGATCATCGGCGGCAGCCAGCGCGAAGACGATTACGACAAGCTCGTTCGCCGCATCCGGGAAGAGGGACTGCCCCTGGAGGCCTACGGGTGGTACCTCGATCTCCGCAAGTACGGCACGTTCGTCCACGCCGGGTTCGGTCTGGGGGTGGAGCGGACCGTCGCCTGGATCTGCGGCATCCCGCACATCCGCGAGGCGATTGCATTCCCGCGCACGCTCTACAAGCTATGGCCGTGACGACGTCGCCGTGTTTCTGATCATCTGGGCGTTCACCGCGCAGCCTGGACGCGAGCCCGAGTTCGAGCGCGTATACGCGGCTGACGGAGACTGGGCCCGGCTGTTCGCGCGCAGTGTCGACTACCACGGCAGCGAGCTGCTGCGCCACGCGGCGGGCGGCGGGTACCTGACGATCGACCGCTGGAGCTCGATCGCGGCGTTCGAGGAGTTCTGCAGCCGGTGGCAGCAGGAATACGAGGCGCTGGACCGCTATTGCACCGCCCTCACGGAGCGGGAGGCGCTCGTCGGAAGGTTCGAGACGGCCTGACGTCGGCTCAGGTACCCTGTTTCACTTCCTCCCACAGCGTGTCGAGCTCGTCCAGCGTTGCCTCTCCTACCTCGACGCCGCGCTCCCGGGCGATGCGCTCCACGGCTTCGAAGCGCGAACGGAACTTGCGGTTGGCGACCTCCAGCGCCTGGTTCGGATCGAGGCCGAGCTTGCGCGACAGGTTGACGGCCGCGAAGAACAGGTCCCCCAGCTCCATCGCCAATCGCTCCCGGTCGGGGCGCTCCGCCGCCACCTGCTCCAGCTCGGCCATCTCCTCGCGGACCTTGGCCTGCGGTCCCTTTTCGTCGGGCCAATCGAAACCCACGCCCGCAGCTCGCTCCTGCAGCCGCAACGCCATGAGCAGCGGCGGCAGGTGCGGCGGCACGCCGGCGAACGCACTGCGGCCGCTCGCATCCGCCTCCGCCCGTTTGCTGCGCTCCCAGGAATCAGGCCGGCGGCCGCCGGCCGCAGTCTGGCCGGCGAGCAGCCACGAATGGCGACGGCGCATCTTCTGCTCCAGCGCGCGCACCACGGTTTCGGCGTCGAATTGACTGCGCTCCTCGGCGAGCACGATCTGAAACGACAGGTGCAACAACATGTCGCCCAGCTCCTCGCGCAGCTGCAGCGGATCGCCGCTCGCGATGGCATGGTCGAGCTCGAGCACCTCCTCGACCAGGTAGGGGCGGAGTGTTTCGGGAGTCTGGGCGGCGTTCCATGGGGAGCGCTTCCGCAGCTCCCGCACGAGCGCCAACACGCGTCCAAGCGCTGAATCGCCTTGCATTTAGCCTCCGGGCGGGGTATGATACCCGCTCCTCTGATGGAGTCAATGAGTGCGCCGCGCAGCCGCGCGTGGGTCGAGGTAAGCCTCGCGGCTGTGGTCGAAAATGCCCGCACGGTGGCGCACGCGGCGGGCACGCGGCTCCTCCCGATCGTGAAGGCCAACGCGTACGGGCTCGGAGCCGTTCCTGTGTCCAGGGCGCTGGAGGCGGTCGAGCCCTGGGGCTACGGCGTGGCCACGGTGGAAGAGGGTGCCGAGTTGCGGGCGGCCGGCATCGCGCGGCCGGTGCTCGTGCTGCTGCCGGCGACCACCGAGCGGTTCGCGGACTACCGGGCCGTGCGCCTCACGCCCGTGTTCGACAAGGCCGATGTCCTCGCGGGCTGGCTCGACGGGGGAGGGGATGCGCCGTTTCATCTCGAGATCGACACCGGGATGGCCCGCGGCGGGGTACGATGGGACGAGATGGCGCCGGTGGCGCGGCTCCTGGATACGCCGTACTTCGAGGGCGCCTTCACTCAGCTGCATTCTTCGGAGTGCGCCGACGGCTCGGTGCAGCAGCAGCTCGACCGGTTCCACGCAGCGCTGGACGGACTGCCGCGGCCGCCGCGGATGCGGCACGTCGCCAACAGTGCGGCGGCGCTGACCGTGCGGGAGGCGGCGCTCGATCTGATACGGGTGGGGGTGTTCCTGTACGGAGGGACTCCAGGCGGCGGCGTCACGCCGGGCCGGCCGGTTGTGAGCATCCGGGCGCGCGTGGTGAGTGTGCGCCGGCTGCACGCCGGCGACACGGTGGGGTACAACGCGCGCTGGACGGCCCCGCGCGACACGACGATCGCCACCGTGGGGATGGGCTACGCCGACGGGATGCCTTCGTCGTTGGGGGGAGCGGGCGGTCGCGGAGTCGTGCTGCTCGGCGGCAGGCGCTGTCCCATCGTCGGGACCGTGTCCATGGACGTCGTGATGGTGGACGCGGGCGACCTGCCGGTGCACGTAGGCGACATCGCCACGCTGCTGGGAGAGGCCGACGGCCGGGCGATCACGCTGAGCGAGCTGTCGGCGGCCAGCGGGATGCAGCCGCGCGGTCTGCTCACCGCGCTGGGGCGGCGGCTGCCCCGGCTGTACGAATGAAGCGCGCCGCGATCATCGTGCTGGACGGGCTCGGCATCGGAGCCGCCCCGGACCAGGATGCCTACGGCGACGCCGGGTCGGATACCCTGGGTAACGTGGCCCGGGCTGTGGGCGGCTTGCGGCTCCCCAACCTGGAGCGACTCGGACTGGGATTGTGTCGGCCGCTGCACGGCATGGGCCGCCCGGCGACTCCGGGCGCGGCGTACGGCGTGGCGCTGCCGCGGAGCCACGGCAAGGACAGCACCACGGGCCACTGGGAGATCTGCGGCGTGCTGCTGGAGCGGGCGTTCCGGACGTATCCGGAGGGTTTTCCGCCGCATCTGCTGGAGGAGTTCGCGCGCCGCACGGGCCGGGGCTGGTTGGGCAACAAGGCGGCGTCGGGCACGGCGATCATCGACGAGCTGGGTGCGGAGCACCAGGCCAGCGGGAAGTGGATCGTCTATACCTCGGCGGACTCGGTGTTTCAGGTGGCCGCGCACGAGACGACGGTGCCGCTGGAAGAGCTGTACCGGGCCTGCGCGGCCGCACGCGACCTGCTGGTGGGGGAGCACGCGGTGAGCCGGGTGATCGCCCGGCCGTTCGAGGGGACGCCCGGGGACTACCGGCGGACGGCGCGGCGCAAGGACTTCTCGATCGAGCCGGTGGGCACGACGTTGCTCGACCAGCTCGCGGCGGCCGGGGTGACGCGCGTCGGGATCGGCAAGGTGGACGACCTGTTCGCGGGACGGAACATCGCGAGCGAGCATACGCCCACCAACGACGACGCTTTCCGGCTGATCGAACGGACGCTCGACACGCTGCAAACGGGGTTCATGTTCGTGAACGTCATCGAGTTCGACCAGACGTGGGGGCACCGCAACGACGTCCCGGGGTTTCATCGGGGACTGTTGGAGCTGGATGCCTGGATGCCGCGCCTCGAGGCGCGGCTGCGGGAGGACGACCTGATCATCATCACCGCGGACCACGGCAACGATCCGACTACGCCGTCCACCGATCATTCGCGCGAGGCGGTGCCGGTGCTCGTGCTGGGGCGGCGGGTGCGGCCGGTGAGCCTGGGCGAGCGCTCGACCTTCGCCGATCTCGGCGCCACGGTGGGCGAGTTCTTCGGCCTGCCACCGCTCGCCGCGGGCCGTTCGTTCCTGCCGCAGGTCTGGGTATGAGCGCCGAGTTGGTGCGGCGCGCGCGGGCGGTCATGGCGAACGCCTACGCTCCCTACAGCAACTTCCACGTCGGGGCGGCCATCGAGGCGGACGATGGGTCGATTCATGTGGGCTGCAACGTCGAGAACGCGTCCTACGGGCTCACGATCTGCGCCGAGCGGATGGCCGTCGGCGCGGCGGTGGCCGCGGGAAAGCGAAGTCTGGTGCGTGTTGCGGTAGCCAGCGCGATCGAGCCGCCGGCCACGCCCTGCGGAGCGTGCCGGCAGCTCCTGGCCGAGTTCGGGCTGGACCTGGAGATCATCGCGGCCGGGCCGGCGAGCGAACGGCGCTGGCGGCTGCGCGAGCTCCTGCCCGAAGCGTTCACGCGGGAGGCGCTCGCATGAGCCGGTCCGGTCTGCAACGGGGCCTCGTCGTGCTCGCCGGCCTGGGTGTCGCGGCGCTCGCCTGCTTCGAGGAGCCGACCTCGCCGGCGCAATGCCCCGCGTTCTGCCCCGGGGGCGGGCTGGCCAGCGTCGAATCGCTGCTCCCGACGGCGATCCAGCGGGACTCGTCGTTCCGCGGCTACGTGCAGGCGCATCAATCGCTGATGCTCCTGGCGTCGAACCTGCCCGGCGTCGACTCGCGGCCGATCTGGGTCTCGAACGCGATTCAGACCCGATTTCGCATCGACAGCGGCAGCGACACCACCACGGGGCCGATCGTGGTGGACTCGATGAAGCTCACCCTGTGGGTGCAGCGGCGAGACACCGCCGCCGTTCACAACCTCCGGCTCGCGTTCTACCAGCTGCCGGTCGGCATCGACAGCGCGACCACCCTGGCCGACCTCGCGCCCGCCTTCGCCGGAACGCCGTTGCGGGTCGTCAACGTGGACAGCCTGGCTGCGCTTCCGGGGCGGCGCGACTCGATCACCGGCGACACCGTGCTGGCGGTCGACTCCATACGCCGCAATTCCGTTCTCCTGCGGCTCAAGTTCGCCGCCAGCCAGGCGGGCTATAGCGAGGCCGACAGCGGCAAGCTCGCGCTGGGCGTGATCGCCACCGGCGACAGTCCGCCGAGCGTCGGGTTGGGCTCCTCGGATGCGGGCTTCCCGGCCACCGCCTGGTGGTTCATTCACGTGGATTCGGCGGGGAAACTGATCCGGCCGGATTCGCTCCCGCTCAAGGCCACGGACTCGCTCGGGGCTCCGCCGACCTTCGACTCGTTCGTGTTCGATGCTCCGGCGGTGACGCTCGATTCCGACCTCACGGTCGGCAGCGTGCCCTCGATTCGCTCGCTGCTCCATGTCGACCTGCCGCGCGGTCTGCGCGATTCGACCCAGATCATCCGGGCGACGCTGCAGCTCGTCCCGGCCGGAGCCCTCGTGACCACGACCGATTCCGTCTTCCTCCAGGTGAAGCGGCTGCAGGCGGATTTCGGCGCGAAATCTCCCGTGGTGCTCGACACGTTCGTCGCCAGTTCGCGGCCGTTCCGGGGCGCTCCATCGGATACCGTGCGCATCGAGATGACCACGATCTTCCGTGGCTGGCAGGCCGACACGACCGCGGTGACCGCGTTCTATCTGACCCTGCTCGCGCTGAGCCGGGTCGACTCGGTTCACGCGAGCGGGACGGAGGCCAGCACGCTCGCCGCGCTGCGCTTCTATTCATCACGCTCGCCCGCGTTCCGCCCCTCCATCCGCCTCACGTACGTGCCGCGCGTGAAGTTCGGAGCTCCCTGAGATGACCATCCGTGTGGCACCTGTCTTGGCGCTGGGCCTGCTCGTGGGCGCGGGACTTTCTCCACTCGCGGGTCAGGACTCGCCCTTCGGCATCAACGGCCTCGGGACGCCCGGACGGTTCGAGAGCGCCAGGGCCCGCGCGACGGGTGGCGCGTTCGCGGCCTTCGATGCCCTCTCCGCGCTCACCGATGCCTCGGCCTCGGGGCTGGGGCGGCTCACTGCGAGTGCCACGGGGACGACCTCCTACCTCAGCGACGACCTGGGGGCGGTGAGCGGCTCCCGGCGGAGTACGCGCTTTCCGCTGTTCCAGATCGGCGGGCCGGCGTGGAGTCACGTGGTGCTGGTCGCGGGGGTCTCCACCTACCTCGACCGCTCCTACCACGTGGTCGTCCACGATACCGTCGCCCTCGGCGGCTCTCAGCAGGCCGTCACCGACAATCTGTCGGGCGACGGGGGCGTTTCCGACATCCGCTTTGCGGCGGCCCGACGATTCGGACACGTCGTGATCGGCGCCGGCCTGCACCTCCTGTCGGGCTCGTCGCGCTTCCAGTTCACGCGCAACTTCAGCGATACGTCGACGTACGGCGACGTAACCCAGGCCGGCGAGGTCGCCTACCGGGGCATGGGATTCTCGGGCAGCGCGATTGTGGCGGCGGCCCCCCACCTGGAGCTGGCCGGATTCTGGCGCAGCGACACGCGTCTGAGCAGCGAGGAGGACGGCAAGATCGTCGCGCGCCACGATCTCCCGACCACACTCGGTGGGGCGATCCGGTGGCAGCCGGCGCCGGAGGCGACGTTCGGGGCGTCGCTGACGCACCGGGGATGGGCGAGCGCCGCCGACTCGAACGCGTACAACACCACGACCTGGTCGGTTGGGGCCGAGTTCGGCCGCCGCCTTCCGCTGCGACTCGGGGCGCGCGGCGGGGAGTTGCCGTTCGGGCCGGGAGGCCAGGCGCCGCGCGAGACGGCCTTCGCCGTGGGAACCGGACGGGTGTTCGCCGGCGGGCGGGGCCTCATCGACGTCACCGTCGAGCGCCTGCGGCGTACCGGCGCCGGGCTGACGGAGACGGGATGGACGGCGTTGTTCGGCGTCGCCGTCCGGCCGTGAACGTCTACTTCCACACCTTCGGCTGCAAGGCCAACCAGTACGACACCGAGCGCGTCCGCCAGGCGTTCGCCGACGCGGGCGTGAGTGTCGTGGACGCGCCCGACGCAGCCGATCTCGCGGTGGTCAATTCCTGTACCGTGACGCACGAGAGCGAAGCGAAGCTGCGGCGGTTCGTGCGACGTCAGGCGCGCGCGGGGCGCGACGCGATCGTGATGGGGTGCGCCGCCGCGCTGGACGACGGTGTGCTGGCCGCGCTGCCGCGGGTACGGGCCGTGGTGGGCGGCGCCGATCCGCTGCCGGTGCTGCGGGCGGCGGGCGTGACTGCCGAGCGCGTGGATCCCGTGTTGCGTCGCTTCAGCGCCGGCGCGCGCGGCTGGCTCAAGATCCAGGACGGCTGCGACGAGCATTGCACCTTCTGCGCGACGACGGTCGCCCGCGGTCGCAACCGCTCGCGCCCGGTCGCCGAGCTCGTGACGGAAGCGCGGGCGCTGGCGGCACATCATGCGGAGCTGGTCCTGACGGGAGTACACATCGGGACGTACGGCAGAGACGTAGGAGCGGGGAGCGGGGAGCAGTCGGAGACGTCGCTTGGCCGGCTCTTGGAGTCGCTGGTGGAGGCCGTTCCGCAGGTCCGGTTCCGGCTCTCGTCGGTCGAGGCGACCGAGGTGGACGATCGGCTCGCGCGGCTGCTGATCGATGCGCCGCGACACGTGGCCCCGCACCTCCACGCGCCGCTCCAGTCCGGAGCGGATCGGCTGCTCAAGCGCATGGGGCGGCACTGGTACACGGCCGCGTCCTACCGGGCGCGCATCGAATGGCTCGCCGAACGGCTGCCGGTGTTAGGCCTGGGGGCCGACGTGATCGCGGGGTTTCCGGGGGAAAGCGACGCCGACCATCGCGCCACGCTGGCGCTGATCGAGGCCCTGCCGTTCACCGGCCTGCACGTCTTTCCCTTCAGCGTGCGCCCGGATGCGCCGGCGGCCCGGATGGCAGACCGGGTTGCGGACGGCGTGGTGCGGGATCGGGCGCGGGAGCTGCGCGCGCTGGGTGACGCCAAGGCCGACGCCCACCGGGCGCTGCGACGCGGTGCGCGTGCCGACGGCGTGGTGTGCGGCCGAGCCGGCGGCCGCGTGGACGTGCTGACGGAGGACTACCTCTCGGTCTATCTTTCGAGCCACGCCTGGGACGGACGTGCCCGGCTGGACGTGACGGTGGATTGAACGTGCCGCGTATCTACATCGAGACCTACGGCTGTCAGATGAACGTTGCGGACTCGGAGCTCCTGCTCGGAGCGCTGGGCCGGGAGGGGTACGTCCGGACCAACGATCCGGCGGTGGCGGACGTGCTGCTCGTCAACACCTGCGCGGTCCGCGACCATGCCGAGCAGCGCGTGCTGGGACGCATGGGCGAGCTGAAGCGCTACAAGCGCCCGGGCGGCGTCCTCGGGGTCGTGGGCTGCATGGCCCAGCGGCTCGGGCCCAGGTTGCTCGAGCGCGTGCCGCAGGTGGACCTGGTCATCGGACCCGACGGCTACCGCGGGTTGCCCGAGCTGATCGCGCGGGCCCGGGGCGGGGAGCGCACCGCGGACACGCTCTTCCGGAGCTGGGAGCACTACGAGGACGTCCCCGCGGCGCGCGGCGATGCGGTGTCGGCGTTCGTGACGGTGCAACGCGGCTGCGATTATCGGTGCACCTTCTGCGTGGTTCCGATGACACGCGGACCGGAGCGGAGCCGCAAGTTGGAGGATGTGGTGGGCGAGATCGAGGGTCTCGCCCTCCGGGGGACCTCCGAGGTCACGCTCCTTGGCCAGACGGTCAACAGCTACCACGACGGTACGCACGACTTCGCCGACCTGCTGCGCGCGGCGGGCGCGGTCTCCGGCATCCGCCGGGTGCGCTTCACCTCGCCCTATCCCACGGATTTCACCAGCCGCGTGCTGGCCGCGATGCGCGAAACGGGCGCCGTGTGCGAGCACGTGCACCTGCCGGTGCAGAGCGGCAGCTCCCGCGTCCTCAAGCGCATGCTGCGACGCTACACGCGCGAGCGCTATCTCGAGGTGGTGGACGCGCTGCGCACCGCCGTGCCGGGCATCGCGCTCACGACCGACATCATCGTGGGGTTCCCCGGGGAGACCGAGGACGACTTCGGGGAGACGCTCTCGCTGGTCGAGCAGGTGGCGTTCGACGACGCCTACACGTTCAAGTACTCGGTGCGCGAGGGCACGCCCGCAGTCCGTCTCAAGGATCAGGTGCCCGACGCCGTGGCCGGGGAGCGGTTGGAGCGGCTCGTCGCCCTGGTCCGTGCCGTGGCCCGCCGCCGGAACATGGCGCTCGTGGGCTCCACCGCCGAGGTGCTGGTCGAAGGACGCGCCAAACGCGGCGGGCTGCTGCAGACCCGCACCCGCACCAACAAGGTGGCGCTCGTCGACGGCCCCGATGACTGGATCGGGACCTACCGCAGGGTCCGGTTCACCGGCACGACCGGGTCCACGTTCACCGGGTGGCCGGTGGAACAGGAGACTGCGCTCGTGGGGTAACGAACGTCACCATGGAGGCGACGCAGAAGGAGTACGAGCGGCTGCGGCCCAAGTACCCCTCGTTCTGCGGCTGCGACACCTGCCGGGGCGACGTACTGGTGTACGTGCTGAACCGGGTGTCGCCGCACTACGTGTCGACGCGAGCCGGCGAGATCCTCACCGGCCTCACCATGGGCACCGACCAGGAGACGGCGAAGCTCACCGTCATCCTCATCGAGGGCTTCCGCCGCGTCGCCCTGGCGCCGCGCTGCGGAGCGAAACCCATCACGCTCGCCTGACGGCGTAGGCGGCGGTGCGCCCGCCGCTCCTGTGGATCGCGATCGGCTTCGGGGCCGGCCTGTGGGCCGGCCTCGTGACGTTTGGGGAGGGGGGACGGGGGACGTGGGAGGCGGGGGTGCCGGTGCTCGTGGGAGCGGTGCTGGTCGCGCGGCGGGCGCCGGTCGCCGCGGCGGTGGGCCTCGCCGCGATCGCGGGAATGCTCTGGGGTGCGGGCGCGGTCGCTCGGCGGGATGCTGGCTGCGCTGGCATCTGGGGACGGAGGACGCGGGACGGGGGACGTGAGGCGCGCGCGGCCGTCGTGCGCCTGCTCGATCGCGTCACCGACGAGGGCGGCATCGTGGACGCCCAGGTGCGCGGCGGGCCGTGCCGCGGCGTGCTCACGCTGCGCTGGCCCGGCAGGAAAGCGGCAGCGGGCGGGACGACGTGGCTCGTGGC
Source organism: Gemmatimonadales bacterium (assembly GCA_035311125.1). Lineage (GTDB taxonomy): Bacteria > Gemmatimonadota > Gemmatimonadetes > Gemmatimonadales > GWC2-71-9 > DASTHG01. The sequence continues at coordinate 2,311 of DATGDE010000292.1, read as the reverse complement.
GGGGCCGTACGTCGGGGACGTCGCGCGCGGACTCCTGCGGGTGCGCTCCAGCCGTCTCCTCGACCCGACGCGGCGCGGGCGCGGCGGCCTGCGCGACCGCATCGCCGCGCGCAGTGCCGCGCTGTTCGGCGCCCGCGCCCCGCTCGTGGACGCGCTCGTCATCGGACGCACTACCGACGTCGACCCCGAGCTGCGCGAGCGCTATGCCCGCTCCGGACTCGCCCACATTCTCTCGATCTCCGGATTGCACGTGGGGTTCTTCGCGGCCTGGGTGACGCTGCTGCTGCGGCTCGCCGGAATGCCGCCGCGGGCGCGGCTCGTGTGCTCGGCGCTGGCGGTGTTCGCCTACTGCTGGGTGATCGGCTTCCCGGCGCCGGCCACGCGCGCCGGCGTGATGCTCGCCCTGGACGGCGTGGCGCGCTGGCGCCAGCGAATCGTGGCGCCGCGCGGCACAGTGGCGCTCGCGGCCCTCGTGGTGCTCTTCGCTGATCCCTGGGCCATCCAGTCGGTCGGGGCCTGGCTCTCGGTGTCGGCGATCGCGGCCGTCATCTGGGCCGGTCGGGCCGTCACCGGTCCACCGCTGCTGAAGCTCGCCGCCCCGGCGATCGCCGCCACGCTGATCACCGCCCCGATCACCGCCTACACCTTCGGCACGGTGGCGCCGATCGGCGTGATCGCGAATCTCGTGGCGATCCCGTTGGGATCCGTCGCCGTCCCCGGGGTGATCTTCGCGCTGGTGCTGTCGAGTCTCGTACCGGCCCTGGGCGCGTTGCTCGCGGCGGGCTCGGGTGCGACGCTCGCGCTGCTCGACCTGGTGGCGGCCACGGCGGCGCGCGTTCCGGGCGGGCACGTGATCTCGATGCCGGGCTGGCCGGCAGCCCTCGTCTGGACGGCCGTGCTGGTCGTCGCCTGGTGGCTCTGGACCTCGCCGCGTCGGCCCTGGCTCGTGGCAGGCAGGGCGGCGTTCGTCGCCACCGTGCTCGTCTGGGGCTCGCTCCTCGCACGCGCACCCGGTGACAGGGATGGCGTTCTCACCGTACATTTTCTCGACGTCGGGCAGGGCGACGCCGCGGCGCTCCGCACGCCGGCGGGACACTGGGTGCTGATCGACGGCGGCCCGCGGACGCCCCAGGGCGATGCCGGGCGGCGGGTCGTGCTGCCGTTCCTGCGGCGGCTGGGCGCCGGCGCGCTGGCGCTGGTGGTGGCGACGCACGGCGACGCGGATCATCTGGGCGGGTTGCCCGCCGTGGTCGAAGCGTTGCCGCCCCGGTTCGTGCTGGAGCCGGGGGAGCCGCTGGGGCGGCCCCTGTATCTGGAGTTCCTCGCCGATGTCGAGCGCGCCGGCGCGACCTGGCATCCCGCTCGCACCGGCGACCGCGTGGAGCTGGACGGCGTGACGTTTCAGGTGCTGAGTCCCGACAGCGGATGGGCCGCCCGGCAGGAGGATGTGAACGAGCAGAGCGTCGTGCTGCTGGTGACGTATGGGGCGACTCGGCTGTTGTTCATGGGCGATGCCGGGGTGCCGGTGGAGGAGCGGCTGGCCCGCCAGGTGGGGCATGTGGACCTGCTCAAGGTGGGGCACCACGGCAGCCGTACGGCGACCTCCGACGGGTGGCTGAGCGAGCTGGCTCCGGCCGAGGCGGTGATCAGTGTGGGGGCGCACAACACGTATGGCCATCCGGCGCCGGAGGTGCTGGCCCGACTTCTGCAACACCATGTGACGACGCTGCGGACCGACCAGCTGGGGACCATCACCTTCACCACCGACGGCCACCGTGCACTCATCGACTTCCGTCGTCACCATTGAGCGGTTCATCATGGAGCAGGAGCGGCAGTTCCCCGAGGCCACGGGGGAGCTGTCGAATCTGCTCTACGACGTCTGTCTCGCCGCGAAGATCATCTCCCGCAATGTCCGCCGTGCCGGGCTCAGCGACATCCTGGGCGAGATGGGCACGACCAACGTGCAGGGCGAGATGCAGCAGAACCTCGACGTCTTCGCCAACGACACCATCCGGAACGCCGTGCAACCCGCCGGGCGCACCTGCGTGCTCGCTTCGGAGGAGGACGAGGAGCCGGTGCCCACGCCCGTCGGCCGGCCGGCAGGCAAGTACGTCCTCCTGTTCGATCCGCTCGACGGCTCGAGCAACATCGACGTGAATGTGTCCATCGGGACGATCTTCTCCATTCATCGCCGGGTCACGCCGGATGGCGGTCCCGGGACGCTCGAGGACTGCCTGCAGCCGGGTCACCGCCAGGTCGCCGCCGGCTACATCCTGTACGGCTCGAGCACGATGCTCGTGTACACCACCGG
>DATGDE010000291.1:0-6081 GCA_035311125.1 Gemmatimonadales bacterium | reverse complement strand
GGCCGCTCGCGGAGCTCGTTCCGACTATGGCCCGCGATATCGAGTCCAGGCTGGCGACGGAGCTCACGCGACAGCGGCATGAGGCCCGACGAGACCTGGACGCCGAGTTGGTCCGGATCGACCGCTACTACCGGCAGCTGCTCAAGGAGGCCGCCGAGTCCGCCTGGGACCCGGCGAATGCCGAAGAGCGTCGCGCCATAAAGGTGGAACACGTCCGCCGCAGGGCCGAGGAGCAACGCCGTCACGAAGTTCGCGCGACGGTCCATCCGCTGCAGCTCGTGGAGTTCACGCTGCTCGTGCAGCGCGTGGACTGGAACCTCGTCTCCCAGAACGGGCGTCGGGCCACGCTCACGGCACAGCGGTCGCTGAGCGGGTCCGGTGCCTGGCAGCTCGCCTGCCCGCAGTGTGGCGCCTCCCCGAAACTGCTGGTGATCTGCCGCCACGATCACGTGGCCTGTGGCGCCTGCGGCAAGACGTGCCGGGTGTGCGGCGAGGACTTCTGTGGCGAGCACGGCATCGCGGAGTGTCACATCGATGGCGAGCCCGCCTGCGACGCGCATGCGAGCACCTGCCCCACCTGTCGCAGGCCGCATTGCACCAAACACGCGGGCACGTGCAGCGCCGGCGGCCATCCGGCCTGCAGCGCCTGCCTGGGGCCCTGCAGCATCTGCGGCAAGGTGGTCTGCGTCACGCACGCGGTTCGCAGCGATGCCGGTGCCCCCAGAGGAGAGCGCCGCCTCTGTCTCGACTGCATGGTGTACTGCGAGGGCAAGGCCAGCGAGCCCGTCGGCCGGGACGAAGCAGTCCGCTGCTCGAGCTGCGACCAGTTCGTGTGCGCCAAGCACCACGCCGCCTGCGTCGTGGACCAGCGCGTCCATTGCTCCAGGCACCTCCGCCGCGCGGATCGGTCGCGGCGCCTGGTGTGCGAGGGGCACCGCGGCCAGTGCAGCCATGAGCCGGGCGTCGTCTTCGCGAGCGACGAGGTAACGCACTGTGCGGCGTGCGGGAAGTCCGTGTGCGCCGCGCACGCCCGGACGTGCGGGTGCGGGAAGGACTTGCCGTTGTGCGATTCTCCTGAGCCGACCGCGCTCGCCGAACGGGATACTACCTGATCTTCGCCGCCAGCAGCGTCACGTCGTCGTGCGGCTCGGCCTGCCCCGTGAACGCGGCGAGCGCGTCCATCACGCCGCGCACGAGGCTGGACGCGGAGCTGGTGTTGGCCCGCAGCGCGCTCCGCAGCCGCGCCGCGCCGAACGCCTCTCCGCCCGCGTTGCGCGCGTCCATGAGACCGTCGGTGAACATGAAGAGACTTTGGCCGGGCTCGAGTGTGCCCTCGCCCGCGCCGAACACCTGCTCCGGCATGAGCCCGAGAGCCGGGCCCGTGGGCTTCAGCTCCACCATCGCGCCCTCCGGCGTGACGATGATGGCCGGCTCGTGACCGGCGTTCACGTAGTCGAACTGCCCGGTCGAGGGCGTGAGCGCCGCCAGGAAGACGGTGGCGAACATGTTGGTGCGCCCGTGCAGCCGCGCGATGTAGTCATTGGTGAAGCCCGCGACCCGGGTCAGCAGGTCGGCCGGCGTGGCGGCATCCAGGGCCTGGCGCACCAGCGTGCGCCGGCCGCCGATCATCTGGATCGCGCCGCCGCCGACCGGATCGGCCGAGGCGCGGATGAGACTGCGGAACAGCGCCATGAAGAGCGCCGCGCCGACCCCCTTGTCGCACACGTCGCCGACGACGAGGACGATCGTGCCGGACGGCGGCAGCGAGAAGGCGTCGTAGAAGTCGCCGGACACGTCGCGCGCCGGCTGCAGCACGGCCTCGAGCTCCAGGCCCCGCGCCAGGGGCAGCGACTCCGGCAGGAAGTCCCGCTGGATGTTCCGCGCGACTTCCATTTCGCGCGCCAGGCGCTCGGCGTCACGCAGGCTGGGATTCGTGGTCATCCGTCGAGTACCGTGAGCTGCCAGCGGTCCCTTGTGCTCGTGTGGAGAAACGGGTGCAGGGCGATGAGCCCCGTCTTCCCGATGCTCTTCTCAAGGTACCGCAACTCGGTGAGCTTGGCCTTCACCTGATCTTTCAGGGTGGAGTCGGGCGGCGGCTCGAACCCGGCCTCGCGCATCATCAGGATGCCCTTCACACGGATCGCCAGCTCGGCGCGCAGGCGCAGCAGGCACATCATGTCGACGATCACCTCGGGCGCGAAGCGGCTGCGCAGCGTCGTGATGTACTTCCCGACCGGCGTCCCGGAGACTCGGCCTTCATTGACGGCCTGGAGCAGCTCCTGGTCCGAGTCGAACCCTTCGCCCACCCATCCCCGAGCCGCACGCTCGCTCTGCTGAAACACGACGACCGTAACCAACGGGAAGACCAGCACGATCAAAGCCGTCGCCAGGATCGGATTCACCAGAAAGTGGTTGTACAGCGAGTGCAGCACCACCGCCAGGCCGAGTCCGGGCAACACGAGTCGCAAGCGGAACGCGTCGGGCCGGTCGAGCAACGTGCGCGAGATCATGGCCAGGATGGCCGTGGTGCCGCCGTGCATGATCGCGGTGCCGAACCCGCGCACCACCCAGGTCCAGGGCGGCGCGCCCGGGTTCATGCTCAGGTAGATGAGGTTCTCGAGCAGCGCGAACCCTGCGCCGATGCCGAATCCGTGGATGGCGGCATCCACGACGAACCCCACCTTGTGCTGCTGCAACAGATATACGATGAATGCGGCCTTGAGCGTCTCCTCCACCACCGGCGCGATGTATCGGGAGTAGTGGCTGAAGTCCAGCCCGAGCGCCGGCCTCGCGGCGACGTTGATCGCGTAGCTGGCGAGCGCGGCGAGCACGCCGGCGAGCGTCGACAGCAGGATCGCCCGTAGCGCCACGAGCTTGTAGCTATCGATGAGCCGGAGCAGCCCGAGAAAGACCAACACCGGAACTGTGCTGACGGCGACGCCGAGGACGATCGTCACATGATCTTGAACGAGAACATCCAGGCGGAGTGGAACGGGCGGCCGCGTTCAACCGCTGCCGCGTACCCTACGGAGAACGTGGACTCGAGGTGGGACAGCGTGATCGAACGCACGTCGAGCTGCGCCCCCACGCTCGCGAGTTTGCGGCGCAAGGCCCGATGGTCGACGTTGGTCACGAGCCCCGTGGTGTAGAGCGACAGATCCACCCAGCGGAAGTAGAAGCCAGGGCTTCCGGCGCGGCGGAACCGCAGCGGCGGCGTGGTCCACTCGGCCTGCACCTTCGCGTAGTTGCTGCCACCGACGGCGTTGATGTCGACGCCGGGGAAGCTCTCGGTCTCGCGGAACTGCTTGATGGCCCGGTGGTCGACCCAGTTGTTGGCGAACCCGCCGAAGAAGAAGTTGGCGAAGGGATCGCTCCGGTTGCCGCCGAGTGCCGACCCCGCCGAGCCGCGCAACCAGAGCGACGAGTGGTCGAGCGGCAGCAGCACGCCCTTGGAGGCGTCGAGGTTCCAGCGCGGAAACAGCGTGCCGTTGACCTCGTTGCCGCGCAGCTGCAGGTCCCACGTCGTCCCTAACTCATCTTCCACGGCGCCGAGGGAGCGGCGCAGCGACGCGTACGCCAGCGATCCGGAGAACGACTGGAGTTTGTCGAAGCTTGCCCTCACGCCCTGGTACTCCGGCAGCGTCGCCAGGTCGCCGTACGCCTGTGCTTCGAGCGTGTACGTCAGGCTGCGCGGGGTGTCGAAGATGAGGTTGCCCTGGTGGGCGAGGCCCACAGACCAGCCGCGGCGGCTCAGCTTCGTGGGCCCGAAGAAATCGTAGAAGTCCGCGCGGTTCCAGGTAGCGGAGGCCGTCCAGCCCCAGTGGTGGAACACGGCGGCCAGGTGATATCGCTCATCCGGCGACAGGCGCCGGTCCGGCGACGCCGACGCGGTGACGTCGAGCGCGGTGGCGCCGATCCGGTCGGAGAAGTTCAGCCGCACGCCCACAGCCGCCGCTGCGTGGCCGGCCGCGTCCTCGTAGCCCTCCGCGACCGGATAGGCGCTGTCCAGCCTGAAATTGCGCAGCGACCGGTAGGGCCGCGCAGGCGTCGTGACCGAATCCGCCTGGAGGCTCGACACGGGCGGGGGCATCCACGTCTGCACCTCGGGCCGCTGCTCCGCGATCGCGTTCCCCAGGAACCGGATCGCGCTCACGCTGTCGGTGACCTGGTTCGGGATCAGCGCGGGGACGAACCCCCGGCCGGAATACGCGAAGACGAGCACCGAGTCTCCGGTCTCCCCGGTCAAGGGGACCGGCTTGAAGAACCCCGTCTCGGCGTTGCTCAGCGGCCGCATGACCCTGGCCTCGAGGTCATAGCGATAGATGTTGGAGACGCCCGAGTAGTAGGAGGAGCCGAAGAGGAAGCGCCCGTCCGGCGAGTACACAAAATTCGATGGCGACCAGTCGCCGAACTCGTAGAGCACGGTGTGCGTGGTGTCACCGCGCAGCAGCGCCGCGACCTCCATCCGGACCAGCCGCTGGCTGCCATCCACTTCCGACATCGACCCGATGAGGGTGGAGCCGTCGGGCGCGATGTCGAGGTCGAACAGATCCTCCCCGTAGGGGAGCGTCCACACCTGTTTCCATTCACGCCACGGCGCGGGGACGCGCACCAGCGTCGAGTACCCGTCGTCGTGCCGTACCCCCCAGAGCGATCTGTCCGCCGGGTTGAACACCAGGTCGCCGATCCGCGCATCGTGCTGCAGCACGGTGGTGCGGCCGGTCTTCGAGTCCAGCGACACGAGATGCCGCCAGTCGGCATTGTTGGTGGTGTAGAACAGCGTCCCGGTCGCCTGGTCGTACGCCAGCGATGTCACGGAGAATCCCGCTGCGCCCTGGACGTCGTGGAGACGCCGGATGCGCCCCGTCGCGACATCGATCGCGGCGATGGCGGCTTCCTGGCCCGGGTAGCGGATGGCGACGAGGATGCGGTGCCCGGCGGAGTCGTAGAACGCGCGGGACACCGAGCCGAGTGCTCCTGCTCTTCTCTGGGCGGTAATGGGACGCGCCACGGTCGTCGGGTGCATCCGGATCGCCGCGAGGTTGGCGTGCTGCCAGTCACGCTCCCAGGCGATCCAGCGGCCCCATTCGTCCTCGAGCGACCGGCCGTACACGTGCCCGAACTGCGACGCGAACCAGCGCCGGCTGCCGGCGGACCGGTTGTACCAGGCGAGCAGGCTGTCGTTGCCGTAGCGCAGGGCCAGGTAGCTGACGAAGCGCGTGCCGTAGAGGTAGGAGTTCACGCCGACCTGGAAGTCGATCGTCGTCCCTTCCGACTCGAGCCCGACGACGTCGTAGATGCGCGCGCTGTCGCGCACCAGCGTGCGGAACACCATCTCGTCGTACGGACCGATCGCGCGGCCCAGGCCGCCATTCATCCACGTTTCGTAGTATGTGGCGATCCCTTCCAGGTACCACCGGGGCGAGTACCATCGCGGCGTGGTCAGATAGCCGTACAGCATCGACGGCGGGGCAGCGGCGTCGGGCGTGACCTTGCCGAAGAAGATCGAGCGGAAGAACCGGTCGGACCCGGTGGCCTTGTCCACGGTGACGATGTGGGCCATCTCGTGGTTCAGCGAGGAGGTCATCCGTTCGGGCGCGGGCGCGGACTCGTACTCGTGGGAGTACGGCTCGATCCCGACCGTGATGTGATTCTCCGGCAGCGGACGCGCACCGGCATTGCCGTAGTGCCAGAGGTCGTGCAGCAGCACGGTGATCTTGCCCTGGGGCGTGTAGTCGTAGAGCCGGCGGTAGAACTGCAGCGAGTTCTGGAAGCTCCGGCTCACCTGGGGCACCAGGTAGGACTGGAGCGGCGAGGTATAGATCAGCCGCAGGTTGCGCGTCTCGAGCGTCTGGAACTGTGCCGCGAGCCGGGTGGGAGTCGACGCGCCCGAGAGCACGACGACAGCCAGGAGTGTCTTGTGCATGGAGGGTGGAGAATGTAGCACTGATCCCGGCCCCCCCACCACAAGTGGAGGGCGGGCCGGGATCAGGGAAGGCGGAAGCGGCGGCCGGCGTTACTCCGCGATGCGCATCGCCTCGTTCATGAACGCCTGGGAGAGCTGCGCGTTCTGCGCGACTG